>CAYPXJ010000046.1:1605-11871 GCA_964414595.1 uncultured Rickettsiales bacterium | reverse complement strand
TTATTATGCAGCATCACCAACGATAAGATTCTTGGCATGGCAAGTTCTTTTGCAGCCTCGCTGTTATCATGCGCCGTGGCATAGTGGTAAATATTATCAAAGAAGGAAATCGCCAGCGCCCGGGTATAGAGAAACAAAACCAGATAAATCCAGTAACCGCTGTAAAAATACACAGCGCTGCCGTAAATCATAATCACTGCCATCCCATCCAGCCGTACATTTTTAATTTTGCCACGGCGGAAAAATACTTGTTCTGCGGCGCTGGCTGCCGGTTCGAAAATGCGTTTAAGCGATCCCTGCAGCAAACGTGCCACCACAGCATTCGGTAGTAACGTTACCGCCAGGGTGATTGCGACTTCGGTAAAATAAAGTCCGCCCAATAACTTTGCGTAATATTTCGCCCGCACTTTCCACATCGCTTCCGTTCCCCGATGAATTTCAGATTCCCATGCGCGGTTATATTGATGGTGCATAAAATGGCCGAATCGCAGCACATCAAAAGATGCACCCATCATGATACCCAGCGCTCTGCCGATTGTTTCATTGGCTTGCGATTGCGGCGAAAGCAAACGGTGTACCGCTTCGTGGATCAGTGCCCAATGGGTGTTCTGCACCCAGATAAAAAGAGGAATCAGCAATGCCCACCACTGGCTTTGCGGCAAAAGCCATAAGGGTAAGACTACCAGCATCAGCAAGTGAAAGAGAAAAAGTGAAAAAGCGATCGTAAGATTTGTGTTAGAGGGAATCGCGGGTGCCGATAAACCTGCCATAAGAATACCTTTGTCGTTACTAACGCTAAGTATTCGAATTTAGGTGTTTATTTTCGATAGGCCGCAGGCAGCCAGAGATCAAAAACCCATCAATTATCCGCGCGGATTTCTGCCTTACGCAGTTTAGGTGAAAGCCATAAGGTCGCCGCCACAACGCCCAGTGTTGCAATACCTCCAATAATAATAGAAGGCACAAGGCCTAAAAACTTGGCCGCAAAACCTGCACGAAACGCGCCAATTTCATTCGATGAAATAATGAACATACTATTGACGGAAGAAACGCGCCCGCGCATCGCATCGGGCGTTAAAAGCTGCATCATTGTAGCGCGAATCACCATGCTTACGCTATCGAAAGCGCCGCTCAATGCGAGCAGAATGACCGAAACCCAAAATAGGTCGCTCATTCCAAAACCAATCATGCACAGGCCAAAACCCGAGACTACCACCAGCAGCGTTTTGCCCCGCACGACTTTAATAGGATACATCGCCAAAATTAACGCCATAAAAATCGCGCCCATGGCAGGCGATGCTCGTAAAATGCCCAGCCCCTCTGAACCTACATGCAATACTTCATCCGCATACGCAGGCAATATTGCCACCACACCTCCAAACAACACCGCAAACATATCCAACGCCATCACAGAAAGTAAAACAGGATTCGTCAAAATAAAGTGCCACCCGGCCTTAATACTTTTTGCAGCAGGTTCTTGCTTAGCGCCGCTACGGTAAGATTTCGGCACCGCGCTCATGCCTGTTATCATAATAAAAGCCAGGCTCATGAAAATCATGGGTAATAACCACGCGATCGTCACGCCGTAACCGCCGTAAATAATACCTGCAATCGCCGGCCCGGAAATGGCCGCCGTTTGAAAGCCGCTGTTGAGCCAGGCCGAGGCTGCGGGAATCTGCGCGCGAGGCACTATCTGCGATAGCAGCGAAAACGATGCAGGCATAATAAAACTACGCGCAAGACCGGAAATAAAAATCCCTAAAAAAATCCAAAAAAGGATATTTCCGCCCGGTGCCGCAACGTGCCCGCCGGCAATGAGATAGAGCATCAGGGTATTCAGCACGAGCGTGCCCAAACAAGCAAAATAAATAAAATGCGGACGGCTGATATCCACTACATATCCCGCAAATAACGCGCAGACAATCGCTGGCACGGCTTCCGTAAGGCCCGTTAAACCCAGCATCAACGGATCTTTGGTAATCGAATAAACCTGCCAGCCAACAATCACTGCCTGAGCTTGCAGCGCCATCAACGCGAATACACGCGTAAATAACAAATGGCGGAAGTCCCGCAGCTTAAGGACATTAAAGGATAAAGACATAGGAATGATGTTTTTAAGCTATCATTCTTAGTTCATAACGTCATGCGTAATCAGCGGATCCCCACCACCATAAATGCGCATAAACACCCGCACCGTTTCGCGCACATGATCCTGCAACTGCTTTTGCGTGGGCAGCGGCTTTACTTTAAGCGCCATGCGCAAATGATAACGGCCTTTCAACAGCGAATAAAAATAAGAAGCAGCGCTTGCCGTATTCTTAATGCTCAGCACCCCTCTTTCATTTTGCAGCTGCAAATAACTGGTAAGCAAATCATTCATGCGCTGGGGGCCGGTTTCAAAAAACAACTTCGCCAGAGCTGGCTTTCTTTCTGCTTCACTCATCACCAAGCGATGTATCGCCAGTCCTTGCGGGCTTGAAATCATGTTCAAAAATCCTATCCCCACACGGTAAAGCAATTCTTCCACCGGCAAATTCTTATCTTCAAGCATATCAGGCGTAGGTGAGTGCCTCAGACATTCTTCCGATATAATTTCTCGAAAAAGTGCATCTTTATTGCCGAAATGTGAATAAACAGTCTGCTTGGTAACGCCCGCATGCTTAGCCACATCGTCCATCCCTGTGCCGGAATAGCCGTGCTTCAAAAACAACTTGGTAGCTGCCCGTATAATAGACTGATGTTTGCTCTTATCTGGTGCGCGCGAAAGTACCATTTTTCTTATAATTTCTGTTTACATTAGACTACCCAGTCTAGTAAGACTAGACCCGTTAGTCTAGTAGAGCGAATATAAAGATGCAACACGTAGCTATCATAGGCTCAGGAATTTCCGGCATGGCGGCGGCCTATCTCCTCTCCCGTCGTTACAAGATCACCCTTTACGAAAAAAACGATATTCTCGGCGGGCATACCCGCACGCGCATTATCACTTATCACGATAAAAAAATTGCGGTGGATACCGGCTTTATAGTGTTCAATCCGGTTAATTATCCTGAGCTCACCGCGCTTTTCAAACATCTTTCGGTGCCGGTTGAGAAAAGTAATATGTCCTTTGGTTTTACGGCACATAAAGGGCAGTTTGAATGGAGCGCTACCAATCTTAACACCATCTTCGGGCAACGGCGCAATCTTCTGAATCCGGAGTTTTACCGTATGCTGGGCGATGTAAAACGCTTTTTTCGTCTGGCGCCCCAGCATCTCCAAACTACAGAAAAAATTTCGCTCGGCACCTTACTCCAGCGCCTGGACATGGGCAAAAGCTTTCAGGAGAAATTTATTCTGCCGATGGGTGCGGCGATCTGGAGTTGCCCTGCGCATACCATGCTCGAGTTTCCGGCAGAAACCTTTATCCGTTTTTTCAAAAACCATGGTCTTCTTTCTTTTGATGGCCAGCACCAATGGTACACCGTTACAGGCGGCAGCCAGAATTACGTCAAAAAAATTACGGCGCCCTACCAAAAATCCATTCAACTGGGTAAGCCCGTTCAGAAGATTCGCAAAGAAGGTAAGAAAGTTGCCCTATACTTCGCCAGAGGTTCTAAGAAAACCTATGACCATGTTGTGCTGGCTTGCCATGCCGATGAAGCCTTGGCGTTACTTTCTGATTCCACACCAAAAGAGCGTAAAATTCTGGGTGCGTTTCATTATCAGCATAACATGGCTTATTTGCATAGCGATGTCTCCGTCATGCCGAAACGTAAACGCTGCTGGGCCAGCTGGGTTTATCGGCTCGAAGGCTCAGATGATCATTCCCTTTCCGTTACGTATTGGATGAATCGCCTGCAAAATATTGATCCAAGCTATCCCTTATTTGTAACTCTCAATCCGGCTGAACCTATTGCGTCGGATTCTGTGTTTGATACGCATTGTTTTACGCATCCCGTTTTCACGCGTGATGCTATTGAGGCGCAAAAATCTATGCCCACTATCCAGGGTGTGCGTAACATCTGGTTTTGCGGTGCGTATCAGCGTTACGGTTTTCATGAAGATGGTTTGATGAGCGCCATCCACGTTGCACAAAAAATGGGGGTAGATATCCCATGGCATTAAAAAACGGTCTCTTAATTGCCGATATTTTTCACGGGCGCGTGTTGCCAAAGCGGCACAAACTTCATTATCGTGTTTACTATCTTAGTTTCCCGCTACGCGCACTTTCCTCCCTTCCTAGTCGCGTTCTGTCTCTGAATCGATTCAACCTGTTCAGCTTTTACGAAAAGGATTACGGCATAAAAAATTTGCGCGGCGAAGCGCATGCCCGTGCGATTCTTTCCCAATTTGGTATTACGGCCGCCGACGGAGATATCGTTCTTGTCACTATGCCGCGCCTCCTAGGCTATGCGTTTAACCCGGTAAGTTTTTGGTTTTGCCTGGATCGTTCCAGCAAATTGCGCGCCGTGATCAGTGAGGTCAACAATACTTTCGGGGAACGCCATTGCTATCTATCTGCGCATGAAGATCAGCGCGTTATTGGCCCGCTTGATGCACTTACCTCGCAAAAACTTTTTCATGTTTCCCCTTTTTTGAAAGTTGAGGGCAACTATGTCTTTCGTTTTGCCTACGAAGAGCAGCGCATTGGAGCTTGGATTGATTATTATGTCGGCGAGGAAAAACATCTTACCACTTCCATTTCCGGCACACGTTATGATCTGAGCGATAAAAACCTTCTGGGCTGTTTTTTCCGATACCCTCTCGTTACCTTCAAAGTGATTACCATGATTCATTTTCATGCACTCAAGTTAGTGCTGAAGGGCATACGCTATCATCGCAAACCATCACCACCACTCGAGGAGATCAGCCGATGATTCTTCCCAAATCGTTGCTTACACGCTTTTTCTTAGAAGGTCTTGAGCAAGGCATTGTCAAAGGCACGCTGCATGTCATCACGCCGGAAGGAACTACGCATATATTCAAAGGCTCCGTCGCGGGGCGGGAAGCCGTGTGGCATATTCATCAATGGGAAGTAGCGGAAGCGTTGCTTCAGCGCGGCGATATTGGGCTTGGTGAAACCTATGCGCAAGGGGGCTGGGATTCCCCCAATCTGGAAGATTTGTTTGTCGTGTTTGTAGATAATTTGCCCTCGCTCGAAACATTAGCCAATGGCACTAAGTTTCAGCGTTTCTGGTTGGGGATTATTAATCGCGTTTGGCGGCGCAATAATCCCCAAGGTAGCGCGCGCAATATTCGCTCTCACTACGATGTAGGTAACGCGTTTTATAAGCTGTGGCTTGACCCAAGCATGACTTACTCTTCGGCGCTTTTCAGCAACCCAGCACTGAGTTTACAACAGGCGCAGCAGCAAAAATACCAACGCATTTTGAAGCGCATCACACCCAACCGCAGAGATATACTTGAAGTTGGTTGTGGCTGGGGTGGTTTTGCTGAAGAAGCTCTGAAATCTGGCCACCGCTTGACAGGTCTTACTCTCTCGCAGGAACAACATCGCTATGCGCAGCAGCGCCTCGGCGCACATGCGGATATCCGCTTACAAGATTACCGGCACACCAAAAGCCGTTTCGATGCCATTGCATCCATTGAAATGTTTGAGGCGGTTGGCCGCCAGTATTGGCCCTCGTATTTTTCTACCTTAAAGCACAATCTCAGTAAAGATGGCGTCGCCATCATACAAACCATCACCATTCAGGATAACGTATTTGAAGATTACAGCCGACGCAGCGATTACATTCGCCACTATATTTTCCCCGGCGGTTTATTGCCCTCGGTCGGCGCTTTTCGACAAGAGGCAGAAAAATCTGGGTTTTCCTGTCGCGATATCTTCAGCTTCGGGCAAGATTATGCGCGCACGTTACAAGAATGGCGTTCACGCTTTGATAAAGCCGAACCCCAGATACGCGCGCTTGGTCATGATAATAACTTTATACGCAGTTGGCGGCTCTATCTCAGCATGTGTGCCGCTTCTTTCCTCTGCGGGCGCACGAATGTCGTGCAGGTGGAGCTCGCACATGCGTAAGTTTCTGCTGCTTCTGATACTACTTATGCCTTTCACTGCTCACGCAGAAAAGCCTAAGGAAATATATTCCTATATTCAGGCAAAAGAGGCTTATGGTGTCGGCACCTATCGCTGGCTTTTTATTGAAGCTTATACGGCCACACTCTGGACCGACGCCAAAGAATGGTCTTACCAGGCGCCTTTTGCGCTCTCCATTACTTATAATATGGATTTTTCGCGCCAGGATTTGGTGGAGCGCTCACTAGAAGAAATTCAGGCTATTCATGCGTTGCCGGAAGCTGAATCCAAAAAGCTGCAAGCCTATCTGGAAACCGCTTTCCGGGATGTGAAAAAAGGAGAGCGTATCACGGCGGTCTTTTCCCCTAAAAAAGGGGCCACTATTTACCACCAGGGTCGTTTTACTGGGGCTATTCCTTCCCTTTCTTTAGCACAAAAGTTTTTCGATATATGGCTATCAAAAAATACATCCGCTCCTGCATTGCGTGATGGATTGTTAGGTCGTTCATGAGCGCTCCCCTTACCCTTCGTGCGTTAGCGCGTTATGCACTCGCAGGCCTTCCCTTAGGGTTTGTTGGCTTACCGCTTTATGTTCATTTGCCCAAATTCTACGCCGACCATTTACCGCTATCGCTGGCCTACATAGGCTTTGCGTTATTTGCAGCGCGCATCATCGATTGTTTTCTGGATCCCTTTATTGGCTACTGGGCTGATACGTCTCGCGGGTCGCGGCGTAAGCGCATGGTGACCAGCTATGTCACTCTCGCGGCGGGTATTATTATCTTATTTTATTTGCCTGAATGGAGCACCGAGCAAAACGCCCTGATACTTTTATGTTTGGCGCTTATATTTACCTACATCTCCTATAGCGTTGTGATGATTCACTATTATGCAGCGGGATTATCGCTCTCCCGGGATTATCATCAAAACACCCGGATTTCTGCCTGGCGTGAAGGCGCCATTCTGGTAGGCGTGCTTATCGCCTCGGTTGTGCCTATTTGGCTTTCAAACCAGCTTGGTGATAGCAAACTCGGCTACCTTTATTTTGCGTGGATATTTGCCTTCTTGGTCGGCGCCATTCTTTTTCTTTTGCCTCGGGAATCAAAATCAAAGGCATCAAAGGTTGATTTTTCCTGGCGTATATTATTTCAAAGCCAGCAAATGCGTTGGACATTCGCGCTTTTCTTTCTCAACGCGCTGCCCACATCCATCTGCGCCACGCTCTTTTTATTTTTTGTAGACGACATTATACGCGTTCCCGATTACGGCGGCTTTTTTCTGCTTATCTATTTCTTTGCCGCGATAGCTGCGATGCCGCTCTGGACATGGCTTAGCCGACGTTACGGCAAGCGGCGCATGCTCATGGCCGCCATGCTTTTAGTCATTGTAACTTTTGCCTGGAATATTGTGCTTTCGGCAGGCGATGTGTTCTTCTTCTTTATCATATGCCTGGTTTCCGGCATTGGCCTGGGCGGTGATTTGGCGCTGCTGCCCTCGCTGCTGGCGGATGCGTTGCAAAAGCACAAACGCCAAGGCGGTTTAGAATTCGGTATCTGGAATTTTATCAGCAAATTTAACCTCGCGATGGCGGCCGGTATTTCACTGCCGCTACTGGCTTACTTTGGTTACGTACCCGGAACGGAAAATGAAGGGTTACATGCCCTGCGATTCAGTTACGCGGTTCTGCCCTGCCTTTTCAAAATCATTTCACTTTTCATTCTTTTCATCAGCCCACTGGATAACCCGAGGAGATCATCATGAAAAAACTTTGTGCCATTATCAGCAGTGTTGCGCTTCTGCTTACAGGATGCAGCAACGTCACCACCCAGGATTATGCCGCCAAAACACCCAAACTCGATTTGCGGCACTATTTGAACGGCCCGCTCGAAGCTCATGGTGTTTTGTTTGATTACACTGGCAAGGCTGATTTGGAATTTTATGTAAAGATGAAAGCGCACTGGCAGGGCAATGTCGGAACGCTGGAAGAGGATTTTGTTTATAGCGATGGCCGCACCGATAGACGCGTTTGGACCATTCGCTTTGAAGATGATCACCATTTCACCGCGACGGCGCATGACGTAATTGGGGAAGCAAAAGGCTCTCAACATGGCAATGCTGCTAACATGCGTTATACACTTAACGCGCAGCGTGCCGGTGGCTCCTCTATTCTGCTCAATATGGATGACTGGCTGTATCTCATGGATGATAAAACCCTCATCAATCGCACCAAAATGCGCAAATTCGGCCTGACTGTGGGCGAACTTTTTATCACATTCCGCAAACTTTAAGAGTGCATTTCATGCAGTATTATTCCGGTAAACGTATATGGATTATTGGCGCCAGTGATGGCATTGGGGCAGCGCTGGCCAAACGTTTGTCTGACATGGGTGCTATGCTCGCGCTTTCCGCGCGTAATGCACAAGCCCTTTACGATCTGCAAGCTAAGCTCGCTGGTTCTAGGCATTTGGTTTTACCTTTGGATGTAACCAACCAGGCAACCTTAAACCAGGCATGGAAAACGCTTACCGAAGCATGGGTTTTGCCCGACATCATTCTCTATAACGCCGGCACCTACGAGCCGTTGGACGCAAAGCATTTTGATTTAGCCAAGATTGAATTCATGATGGATGTGAATTTTTCAGGAGCGCTGCGTACTCTTTCTCTGGCGCTTCCTGCGTTTATTCAAGCCAATCGCGGGCAGATTGCCTTGGTTGGAAGTGTTGCGGGTTACCGCGGCTTGCCAGCTGCCATGGGTTATGGTGCAAGCAAGGCAGCGCTGATTCATCTGGCCGAAAATCTAAAAGCTGATTTGCAGAATACAGCGTTGAAAATTCAAATTATCAATCCCGGCTTTGTTGCCACACGGCTCACCGCCAAAAATACTTTTGCGATGCCTTTTATTCTCACACCAGAACGCGCCGCCAATTATATGGTGAGCGGTCTGGCGAGCGCACGCTTTGAAATTCATTTTCCAAAACGTTTTTCTCTGATCCTAAAGGCGCTTTCCCTTTTGCCGAACCGCGCGTATTTTGCCGCGCTTAAGCGTTTCCGTTTTTGAGTGTGCTTGCGCGTGCCAACGTGCTTCCACATGAATCAAAAGCCATGCAAAAATCCCTAGCACCATAAACCCGGCAGCGATAGGCACGAGTGTGTTGTCATAGAGCTGGCCAATAATAATACCAAGCATCAACGCCATCAGTGATGAAAGTGATCCGGTAATAGCAGAGGCCATGCCTGCCACCTCGCCCATCGGCTCCATCGCGATCGCATTCAAATTACCAAACATCAGGCCGAAGCAGAAAAACATCACCGCCGCATAGGCCAAAAACATGGGCAACGTAACCGCCGTCACGGTATGTAAAAGTAAAAATAAAAATGAGGCGATAACCATCACGCCCATTGCATGCCGGCAGATAAAACGCATACCCAGCTTTGCCACAAAGCGCGAATTCAGCAGCGAGGCAATACCCAGCACCAATGCCAATCCCCCAAAATAGAGCGTAAAACGCTCGCCGGTGCCGAACTGGTTTTGAAATATCTGCTGCGCTGCATTCAGATAGCCAATCAAGCTACCAAAACAAAAACCCATACACAGCGTATAAAGAATCGTCGTACGATTGCGCACCACAATCAAAAATCCATGCACAAACGCGCTCCATTTCCAGGGAATACGGTTTGCGCTTGGCAGCGTTTCGTCCAAACGCAGGGCAATCCACAACCCGATCGCAATCGCATAGCCAATATAGAAAAGGAAAATAGCGCGCCATCCGGCCAGATGCATTACCGCCTGACCAAGGCTAGGCGCAATCGCAGGCACCAAAATAAAAATCATCATCACAATAGACATCACGCGCGCCATATCGCGCCCTCTATATTTATCGCGCACAACCGAAACCGCCGTTACATAAGGCCCTGCAACACCAATACCCTGAATAAAGCGTCCGCAGAGCAGCCAGTGAAAATCTTGCGTTACATAACAAACCAAACTGCCGACAAAATAAAAGGCGATGCCGGTATAAAGAATGGGCTTACGTCCCAGCGCATCGGAGAGTGGACCAGCAATTAACTCACCCAATGCTAATCCGGCAAAAATAAAACCTATTACCAACTGCACTTGATTCGGATGCGTTAGGGCAAATTCCTGCCCCACCATGCCGAGCGCGGGCAGCAACGCATCGATAGAAATCGCCACAATCGACATCATCAGGGCGATTAAAATCGTAAATTCTTTTGAAGTAATAGTG
>CAYPXJ010000046.1:0-1595 GCA_964414595.1 uncultured Rickettsiales bacterium | reverse complement strand
TAGTAAGGAGAAGCGTACATAAGGGATTTGATATAAGAAAACAATCAATGCCTGCGCGTTTGATGCTTAACCCTTATATAAACGGGCGGTGTTTGTCTTTCTGCCGGCTTAATTGCTCAAGACGCTTGGCTGCTAAGCTTTGTAAATCTACAAAAAACCCTGGCTCAAGCATGGAAAGTGACAAATCGGGCGCATGCCGCTCAATCACGTCTAGATAATATTCTTTCGGCGGGGGCTTGAGCACATCCACCAAGGAATAACGATGGGGCTGTTGCAATACGATATCCAATGTATCTTTTGGCGGCCGCACCACTTCCAGGTCAGGGTTATCGCTACGGTATTTTACCATCGATGCAATTTGCACCACAAACATCATCGCGTAGGTTCCCTTCGGAATATAACCGGTAAACCAGCCCTTAGTATGTTCAACACTATCTCGGAAAGTTGGTTTCTGATCCACTATCTGAATCTGTTTTATATCTTGTAACAAGCGCATGCTCATTCCGCTTATTACAGGTGCGGTTTCTTCTTGAGGCAACTTAAACGGTCGTTTGATCCTCAGTTGGCGGGTGCTAATCGTCTCGCGAACATATAAATGAGGATTCTCTGTGTCTTGGTACGATGGAAAACGCTGCTTTAAGCTTTCATAATAAAGATGCTTTCTTGCCGCGTATTGATCCTCGGATAATATATCCCAATCTCTACGCAAACTGGGATTTTCCGCAGTTAGATCTTCATCGTTAATATAAGCGGGATCACCGGGCCTATAACCCACAATGGCGTTATGATGGCGAAGCAACATTCCACCATAATGCGGTCCGCAAAAAACAAACGCAGAGCGTGGCCAATTCTCCTGCGCTTCTGATGTTATATCCGCGCGCATCATACCGCGCAGGTAAACTTTAATACTTTCTTGGCCTTTTCGGGTTGATGCAAGCGGCGTTATCTCCGGGCCACCTGCCGCCGCTGTCTGCACTACCTGGCTCACGCGGATAGGCTCTACATCCTCCTCAATCAAGGGAACTTCTTTACGCAACGCTTTGCAATGAATGGTAAAATTTCCAAATGTACCCCGTATGCCAGTATCCTGTGGAGCAATTTCAGGCGCTTCGGGTGCATGGGGGGTGACACGATGGTTGGTGAAAATCGTCGCGTTCCCTTTCTTCACTTCTTGCTCTAACGCATATTCAATACGCGCGATAAGCTCAATAAGATTAAAGTTACGTTCCTGGCTCTCAAACCCACCCGTAATTTGTGGATACGCTGCATATTCCTCTGGATTTACATGACGATAAAAATCCTTTTTCTTATAACTGCCATGCAAAATTTCTAATGTTTGTTTTTCTGTCAAATTTAGGGTTTTTTGTACACGCTTGAACATTTTTTTGTATCTTTTGCGTACTTTTTCGATGGATTTTTCATATTCTTCCATAGAAAGAGCTTGTTCCAATTCCAGCGGGCTTAATTTTTCTCCTGCCTTTTTTCGTTGCGCCAACATTTCCGATCCCTTGTCCAGGAGGAACATCATTTTTTCAGGCAGATAAATATCGGGCGACATTAGCAGCTTCCAAACCACTGCCGCCTTCATACAATGG
>CAYPXJ010000045.1:0-12427 GCA_964414595.1 uncultured Rickettsiales bacterium | reverse complement strand
CCACGGTTACGCAAATTGCCGATAACATCGGCGAAGAGCATGTGCGGAAGTTCCACATTCTCACCGATTGCACCTCCGCGGTGCCAGCGGTGCCGAATGGGCCGGACTTCCCGCAGATTGGACAGGATTGGCTTAAGGAAATGCAGAAGCGTGGGATGACCCTCACAACTTCGACAGAATTCCTGAGCTAAGCATTCGCATGTCAAGGCCCCTTGCTGTGTTGGCAAGGGGCCTAGACCTGCCGAATTTTTTTTCGGTAGGTGGTTTTATTCCTCTGTGTTTCTTGACTAGGAGATTAGTTATGCCTCGTTTTGAAGAGTCAGACGGAATGGAGATGCACACGATCGGCGGCTCGAACTTCGGTTTTAGCGCCGCGCGTATCGATGGCTTGGGATCTACCGAGTACACGCTCGTTAGTATCCTGGTCGACCAGTCGAGCTCAGTGCGCGAATTTGCCAAGGAATTGCGTGATGCAGTTCTGCTGGCATTGGACGCCTGCAAGAAGTCCCCACGTGCGGACAACTTGATGGTGCGCATTGCCCTGTTCTCTTCCGTGTACAGCGGGGGAATTCAGGAGCTGATCGGTTTCACACCGCTCAGCCAGATCGATCCGTCGTCGATTCCGGACTTTCGTCCAAACGGCGCAACGCCGCTTTTCGATGCCGTGTATAGCGGGGTCGGAGCGACGATCGCCTATGGCGAAAAGTTGATGGCGAGTGATTTCCTCGCCAACGGCATTGTCTTCATCGTCACAGATGGAGCGCAGTGGCCGGAAAACGACTTCACGATGTCGCCAAAGAAGACCAAGGACATGGTGGCGAAAGCCAACAAGTCTGAGGCTCTGGAATCTTTGGTCACGGTACTTGTCGGCATCAACACCGACAATTGCACGGCGGAATTGGAAAAGCTCCGTGATGAAGCGGGGATTGACCAGTACACGCCGGTGGGCGAAGCGACAAAGGGACGCTTGGCGAAGTTTGCGAACTTCGTCTCGCACTCGGTGTCCTCGACATCGCAAGCGCTGGGAACGGGTGGTCCGTCCCAGAACATCAGCGCCACGATCTAGTTCGCTAGATTGTGCGGTCTACGGGGGCCAGGTGAAAACCTGGCCCCCCCTCTTAGGAGACTGACTTTATGATCCTGACAACGGATCATTATTTCAGTATCGGCCAAGCACATCTCGGGCAAGGCAGTCCATGCCAGGACTTTGCCATATCCGGGGTGGTGGATGATGTAGCCTTCGCCATTGTGGCGGATGGTTGCTCAACCGGTGGCCATACTGATGTTGGTTCGCGCATGGTGGCGCTTTCGACCGCGCAAGCGATTCGGGAGTATGCCAACAAAAGGATGACAGCCCACACGTTGGGCCTCATCCGAACGCAACAACAGGCTGTGATGATTAGCACACGGCGAATGCTGGGTTTACAGCAAAAAGATATGCTGGCGACTTGTGCATTTGCTTTGGTCTTTCCGCGCAATGGATTTGTCCATCTGCAGGGAGACGGTGTGGTGGCCTTCAAATTCACATCGGGGCATGTTCGCATGCACCGGTATGATTGGGCAGGAAACTGCCCCGCATATCTTGCATATGCGGAAGACAACTACACAGGCTTCATCGCGGCGCAAGGCGGAGATCCCGCGGCAATCAAGCTGAACGGAGAGTCTTGGGATTATATGCCCGGACACGACTTCAGCATTCGAGAGCCGGAGGATTATGCCTTAAGCGAAGGGATCAAAGGTGTGACCTTGCCCTTCGACGAGTACCTGAACGATGGTCTGGAATTCGTCGCCGTTTTTTCGGATGGCGTAACCCAGATCGAAGGACAGGACTGGAAGCAGGCGGTAGTGGATCTGCTGGCGTTCAAAAGTGTGAACGGGGAATTCGCAAAACGGCGAATGATCCGACACATCAAGGATAGCCAGAAATCGGGCCGAGGCCCGATGGATGACATCGCCTATAGCGTGATTCGCGTCGAAAAGGAGGTGCCTGGTGCAGCTTCGTAGTAGCACGCAATTTACGTTGGAGCGAAAGGGTGTGATTACCCTATCTCCCAACGATCACGTTGCGACGGGCGGTGAGGGAAGCATTTACCGAAAGGCCGGTACGGTTGTGAAACTGTACACCGATACCAAAAAAATGGATCGGGACGGCATGCCGGAAAAAGTGCGAATCCTCGCCAAGTTCGATCACCCGTTTATCGTAGCGCCGCGCGGCGTCGTTCTTGGAAAAAAGGGCGAACCGGTCGGTTACTACATGGATTGGGTGGAAGGCGAACCGTTGTCGCGAGTTTTCACGAATGATTTTCGTCAGCGTGAGAGCTTCACGGACAATAACGCCTCGCAACTTGTGGACGGGATGCGCCAAGTGGTGCAGTTCGCGCATGATCATTCGGCAACGATGGTCGATGCAAACGAACTGAACTGGCTGGCAATCCTGGGCGGCAAAAAGAAAGCTCCTGAGCCTCGCGTCCTCGACGTGGACTCATGGGCGATGGGAAAATGGCCGGCAACGGTCATCATGCCGTCCATCCGTGATCACCATACCAAGGGATTCACTCACGCAAGTGATTGGTTCTCGGCAGGTGTGGTCTGGTTCCAGGTATATACCGGCATTCATCCCTACAAGGGTATGCTTGCAGGATATAAGCCGGCGGAGCTGGAAAAGCGGATGCGAGAGAATGCTTCGGTGTTTACACCGGGTGTTCGTCTCAACCACGCGGTCCGGGATTTCGCATGCATTCCCACCAAGCTGCGGATGTGGTTTGAAGCCACGTTTCAGCAGGGTGAACGCAGCGTTCCTCCGTCACCGTTTGATGTGACAACTGCAACGCCAAAAGCGGCGGTGGTCATGCGAATGGTGTCGATGGCGGCAGGCAGTTTGGTCTATGACCGAATTTATCTGGCGTCATCTAAAGATCCGGCTGTACGAATTTTTTCGTGCGGCGTGGTTCTATTGCAATCGGGCAAGCTTTACGACTTGGCCACGAAGCGCGAAATTGGGGCTGCAAAGTCTCCAGCGTGCGAAGTAGTGCAAGTGGATGGGCATTTCCTGGTTGCAGATCATGATGGAAGCGATTTCGTTTTCTCGTGCATCAACACCACGAATCTCCAGAAGCAAGAGCTCACGCTCATGCTGAAGGGGCACAAAGTGGTGCGGTACGAGAATCGTCTGTTCCTGATCACCGATCAGGGATTGACGGAGTTGCTGCTCAAGTTTTTGGGCAAGCCGTTACTCGCAAGCGGCCAGACGTGGGGAGCGATGCTCAATTCCACGAAATGGTTCGAGGGAGTCGGCGTGCAGCAAGGGCTTGACGCAACGTTCTTGATTGCTCCGTTTGCGGATGGATCTTGTGCGCATGTGCGCACAAAGGAACTCGACGGGTTGACGCCCGTAGCAGCGAAAGCGGGAAACCGTTTCATCTCTGTGATGTGCGTCAACAAAGCCGGTGAATACCGGAAATTCGAGTTCACCATGTCCAAAGACTACAGCACCTATACGCTGTGGCAAGGTGGGGCCGAAAGTCCTGAACTTAACCTCGCCATTTTGCCGAAGGGTGTGGTAGCAACCATTGTGGAAGATACGAAACTCATCATCTTCGTTCCAAGCAATGGGCAGCTACGAACGGTCGAGGACAAGGACATCGCCACTACTATGATTCTGGGCAACTGGAATGATACGGTGGTGTATATCCAGAACGGCAACGTCTGGAGCGTCCGCATGAAGTAAAAATCCAAACGGCTATGCTGTTTGGTGAAAACCCCGGGAGTAATCCCGGGGTTTTTTTATACGGTTACAAAATTTGGCATTCTCTATAAAACAGGCGGTAAAGTGCTGTTAAATTGTTCGCGTTACATGCGCTCTAGCAAGTATTACATAAGCCTTAAAGAGGATACTCCTTCACGCTAAGAAGAAAGGGTTATTTATATTCCAGGGAATGCACGATATGTTCCGAAAGAATTTCCGAGGCTTTCGATAAATTATCCTTTTTCATCAGGGCAATTTCTGCATCGGAAAGTTCGGGTAGTTCGCGAATGGGATGTATGCCGCCTGGCAGCATATTAGCCGGTAAGACGGTGATGCCCAATCCCGCTTTTACAGCCGCGATCGTACCAGCCAGGCTAGGGCTGGTGTATGCGATACGCCAGGATTTTTTAGCTTTATCCAGCGCCGCTAAAGCGCGTGCGCGATAAATACAAGGCTGCGGAGAGAGCACAAGCGAAATGGGATCTTCCTTTTTATGATGGTGCGCCGCCGCCCATACTAAAGGCTCGCGCCAGACTTTTGTTCCACCTTTAGCGGCTTTCGGATCGCGTTTCACAAGTATCACATCGTATTCCCCACGCCGGAAGCCTTCAATAAGGTTAAGGGTAAGGTCGCAGGATACATTGAGCTGTACGCGGGGGTGGTGTTCACGAAAACTTGAAAGCACATGCGGTAAATAATGCGTGGCGAAATCCTCAGGGGTTCCCAGGCGAATTTCACCTTCGATATCAGGTTCCTTTAATCGGCTATAGGCTTCCCACTGAAGCTCCATAATACGCTTGGCGTAACCAAGGAAAACCTCCCCTTGATCGGTTAGTTTAACGCCTCGGCCAGAGCGGTTAAATAATTGGCACTCCAAAGCTTCTTCGAGTTTTTTGATTTGTAAACTAAGGGCAGATTGTGTGCGCCCCACAGCATCCGCGGCATGGCTGAACGTGCCTGTTTCAGCAATGGAGATAAAGCTTTTCAGCAACAAAGTATCGACATGAAACGGCATCCGGCTACCTATAAATATTTCTTATATCAAACATAAGAACTATCAATTTTTAATATAGCTATATTCACACTAAAGTAAATAAAAAACAGAACCCGGTTATGGATTTTCTAGCTTTAGTTTCACAGAATTTGCTTTCACCCGCTATTCTGTTTTTTGCCCTGGGGATTGCGGCGGGCTTCTTAAAATCTGATTTAGAAGTGCCTGCGAGCATAAGCCGCTATCTTTCGATTTACCTCATGATGGCCATTGGCTTTAAGGGTGGCGTGGCGATCGCGAATACCGAAGACATAAACGGCGAGGTAATAAGCACGGTTGCCGCCGGCCTTGCTATCGGTTTTTTGCAACCTTTTCTGAGCTATGTGCTGCTGAAATGGACCACCAAGCTGGATAGCCCAACAGCTGCGGCTGTTGCCGCACATTACGGCTCCATCAGTATGGTAACTTTTGTTACCGCGGCGGCGTTTTTGAAAGTAAATGAAGTTATCTATGCGGGTTACATCGTGGCGGTTCTTGCGCTGATGGAGGCCCCCGCTATTTTGTCTGCTTTGTTTATAGCCCATCGCGCCGCCCCTGAAACAGCAAAGCACGATCTTGAAGAAAGAAAATTAAGCCGCGAAATATTTACCAACGGCGCGATATTGTTACTTTCCGGCGCCTTTTTAATTGGCTGGATTACAGGTCAGCCCGGCATGGATAAAGTGGAAGGATTTTTGGTAACGCCCTTTCAAGGCATACTCTGTCTTTTTTTGCTGGATATGGGTCTTTTGGTTGCCAAAAATTTACATCAGTTACGATCTTTCACGTTGCCGCTGGCGCTCTTCGGTATCTACATGCCGCTGATTGGCGCAGGAATCGGCCTAGCTACGAGTTGGATGATCGGTTTGGACGTAGGAACCGGAACTTTGTTTACCGTTTTGTGCGCCAGCGCATCGTACATCGCTGTGCCCGCGGCGATGCGACTTGCGCTGCCGGAAGCAAAAGCGGCCATTTATGTGCCTATGAGCCTTGCCATTACC
Source organism: uncultured Rickettsiales bacterium (assembly GCA_964414595.1). Taxonomy (GTDB): domain Bacteria; phylum Pseudomonadota; class Alphaproteobacteria; order Rickettsiales; family CAIJLX01; genus CAYPXJ01. The sequence continues at coordinate 6,651 of CAYPXJ010000045.1, read as the reverse complement.
TTTCCCTTCAACGTGACGCTTGGTATCCCGCTCTATTTTGCACTGGCTAAAGCATTTTTATCATAACAACCAAAGGAGAAAACAATGAAAAAACTACTTTTTGCTACAGCAATCACGGCCTTAATCTGGCAAACACCTGCTTCCGCGAATGAATATAAAGCCGAAGAAAAAGAAGTAGAGGCGGCTTTCACCAGTTGGCGTAAAGCGTTAGCCAGTGGAAAGGCAGAAAATGTCGTGAACCTCTATGCGAAGGATGCTGTTTTGCTGGCGACCCTTTCTCAAAAACCTATCACCAACCAGAAAGATCGCATGGACTATTTTAATGTGCTAACCGCAAAACCAAAATTAGCGGCAAGCTTAACCGGGCAGCATATACGAATGCTGGATGAAGATGACGCCGTCATCAGCGGGCTTTATACTTTCAGCTTTGAAGAAGGAGGAAAGAAAGTGGAAATACCAGCGCGTTATTCTTTTGTGTATGAAAAGCAAAATAGCAAATGGCTGATCGTTGAACATCACTCTTCCAAAGAGCCTATTAACCAATAGACGCAGGAAGGCCTGATAATGGAATTTTTCTTTGATTTATGGATGGGAAAGCCAATCTGGATGTGGTTGGCTTTCCTGGGTATTGTTTTTGCACTGCTCGTCTTTGATTTAGGTGTGCTGCATCGTAAGCATCGAGAAATTTCTATTAAAGAAAGCCTGTGGCTAAGTGCTTTTTACATTGCCATCGCCCTTATATTTGGCATGTGGGTATGGCATGAATTGGGCGCACAGAGTGGTAAAGAGTACTTAACCGGATTCATTGTCGAGAAAACGTTGGCAATGGATAATGTGTTTATTATCTCTTTAATTTTTACCTATTTTGCCATTCCCAGAGTCTATCAACACCGTGTTTTGTTTTGGGGCATATTGGGCGTTATAGTCTTGCGCGCGATCATGATAGGTTTGGGCGCGGCACTGGTTTCAAAATTCGGCTGGATTCTCTATATCTTTGCCGTCTTCCTTATTTTTACCGGCGTGAAGATGCTCTTTATCGGCGATAAGTTGCCTGATATTGAAAATAATCCGCTGCTAAAATTTCTGCGCAAGAATTTCCGTGTTACTACCGAAATGCACGGGCAGAAATTTACTGTACGTCAGAAAGACCCAAAGACAGGCAAGATGGCTACCTACGGCACGCCTCTATTGGTGGCGCTTGTGCTGATTGAGTGTGTGGATTTAATATTTGCGGTAGATAGTGTTCCTGCGATTTTTACCATCACCCTTGATCCCTATATTGTTTACACGAGCAACATCTTTGCCATCCTGGGATTGCGCGCGCTTTATTTTGCACTGGCTGCGATTATTCACCGTTTCAAATATTTGAAACAAGCTTTGGCTTGGGTGCTGATTTTCATTGGCTCTAAAACATTCATTGGCGATTTTATGGGCTGGGAAAAATTCCCCGCCAGCCTATCGCTAGGTATAACTTTTGGCCTCATTCTTATCGGGATAATTGTATCGCTATATAAAACCCGAAACGAGGCAAAGCTAGCGGGATAAGATCTATGATAGCGATAGAGAATCCAAAAAATAATTTACGGGCGCGCTTGCGAAGCCTTGCCGAAAGTCACGCTTTTTGTAAGTTCATTACAAGCCTTATTCTGATTAATGCGGCAATCTTGGGGCTGGAAACCTACCCTGCCGTCATGGCGAAATACGGAACAGTTCTCAAAGCCATGGACCACACCATCTTATGGATATTTGTCCTGGAACTGACTGTAAGATTTGCCGCCTATGGCTGGCGATTTTTTCGAGATCCATGGAGCATTTTTGATACCCTGGTGATTGCCATTGCTTTTCTGCCTGCTAATGAAGCATTTTCGGTGCTGCGTGCCATCCGCGTACTCAGGGTCTTACGGTTAATTTCCATTTTTCCCCGCCTTCGTCGTGTCATTGAGGGATTAATAAGCGCGATTCCTGGCATTGGTTCGATAGGGGCAATTTTAGTGATTATATTTTATGTTTTTTCGGTAATGGCAACCAAACTTTTCGGCAGCACGCACCCCGAGTTTTTTGGTACATTGCAGGCTTCGCTTTTCAGCTTATTCCAAATTATGACACTGGAAGGCTGGCCGGATATTGTGCGGCAGGTAAAGCAGACGCACCCCTATGCTGCGTTCTTTTTTATACCCTATATTTTAGTGGCTACTTTTACGGTACTGAATTTGTTTATAGCCGTGATTGTGGATGCTATGCAGCGTCAACATCAGGCTGGGGAGCAACTTGAGCAAGAGACGCTCGCGCGCCTAGAGCGACAAATTGCTATCCTCCACCAAAAGCTGGATCAGTTAAAAAATAACCTATCCTAAAACCACCTGTTTACGCGTAAGCCTTGCTTGGGCGGCCGCGACGCGCGGTTTTCGTTTGCGCCGATTTTACCGTCCGCTTCACTTTTGCCTTCGCGGCTTTAGCAGGAGAATCCGCTCGAGGATTGCTTGCCATCAACTTTGCTTCGTCACTTGGCGGAATGCCGTTGCGTTTCAGTTTTTGTTTCATGGCTTGCAGCTCCTGGCCTAAAGCATGAAAATCGATGTTTAGCGAACGCGCCTTCGGCAACATCTCGCCTTCCTCTTCGCGAATGTGGTGGCGAATATTTTCCGCCAGTACAATGAATTTCGCTTCCCAGTGTGGATCTCCGACTTTCATCTGCTCCAATTCAGCAATAAGAAGCTTGGCCACATGGTGTTCTTCATCGGCCTCATTCATAATATCTTTTTCTATATTCTTACGCACCGTGGGATAGAAAATCTTTTCCTCTATCTCGGCGTGTATCTTGAGCTCTTCGATGGCTTGTTCGGCCAACTGACGCTTGCGACGAATATCGTTTGTATTTTCGAATTTTTCAAAAATATCCTTCACTTTACTATGATCGTTTTTAAGGATGACGATGGCATCATCTTTGCTGAACAGAAAATCAAACATAAGGGTTCTCCTTTTTGAGGTTGGCAATGAAATAGGATTTGGAATCAAGTAAATGCGCATCCGGACCATAAGTGGTCACAGAAGTTACCCGAATGATGGGATCGTAAGGGTAAAGGATAATTGGATGATGATGTGTTGTAACACACACATGACTCTGCGTTTTCATAAGTGCCTCCACTTTCTCTCTGAGCTGTAAAGGGAGGCACTTCAATTTGCTGTATGTAACGCTACCTTGGCGTATCAACAAAAAATAAATACCTATTGCCAATCGACATTTTATAAGGCCCTAATCTATAGAAGAACAGCAAAGGGTGGGCGTCATGAGCGAATGGTTATGGCAGGTTGATTGGGAAGCGCTGTTTATACCCGATACACCGATTTTAGAGATTTTTATTCGCGGAACATGTGTGTATCTGGGGCTGTTTATCCTGCTGCGCCTGATACTAAAACGTCAATCAGGCACAGTAAGCATTACTGATCTTTTGGTGCTCGTGCTGATTGCCGATGCGTCGCAGAATGCGATGGCTGCGAATTATAAGTCGATTCCTGACGGTTTGTTGCTTGTTGCCACCATTATCTTTTGGAATTTCGTGCTGGAGTGGCTGGATTTCCATGTACCTTTTTTACATCGGGCGATTTATCCATCTCCTTTGTTATTGGTGAAAGATGGAAAAATGCTGAGAAAAAATATGCAAAAAGAGCTGATTACGCGCGCGGAATTGTTTAGCCAGTTACGCGAGCAAGGTGCTGCGAGTTTGAAAGAAGTTAAAAGCGCGGTGCTTGAAGGTAATGGCCATATCAGCGTGATAAAATATGAGCGCACATTATCCCGGAAGCGGAAAAGGACGAATGTATAAAAGTAGCGTCACTTTTTCTTAGGAACTTTTGCCCCCTTTTTGCGCGCCTTGGATAAGCCGATAGCGATGGCCTGCTTACGGCTTTTTACTTTTCCACCTTTACCACCCGGACCAGAGCGAAGTGTCCCGCGCTTTTTTTCATGCATCGCTTTTTCAACGCTTTTGCCAGCCGCTTTACCGTATTTTGCCATAACGTCTCCTATCTGTTAGTCGCCATATCCACCAATAATGGGTAAGATTTCTCCGGTGATGTAACTGGAGCAATGCGCCGAAGCGAGAAACACGTAGGCAGGTGCGATTTCTTCCGGCTGGGCAGGGCGCTTCATCGCGGCGCTCTCGCCAAAATGCGCTACATCCTTTTCGGTTTTATCCGCAGGGTTTAACGGAGTCCATACCGGCCCTGGCGCAATGGCGTTAACGCGTATGCCTTTGGGAATCAGATGCGAAGCGAGCGAACGTGTGAAAGCATGAATCCCGCCCTTTGTCATGGAGTAATCCAGCAAATCCTTGCTGCCATCTATGCCGGTGACGGAACCTGTATTAATAATCGCGCTGCCGGTCTTCATGTGCTGTACCACGGCTTGCGCCATATGAAAATAGCCGTACAGATTGGTTTTTATAGTGCGATCAAAATGCGCCTCCGTTAGATCTTCAAAATGCGAAACATGGAGTTGGAACGCGGCATTATTTACTAAAATGTCGAGCTTGCCGAATGTCTTTACCGTTTCTTCTACCGCATCAAAGCAGAATTGGCGGTCCGTCACGTCACCCGGAATCAGTAAACATTTCCGACCTTCGGCCTTCACCATATCCCTTGTGGCTTTGGCATCCTCGTGCTCATTGAGATAGAGTATGGCGACATCCGCTCCCTCGCGTGCATAAAGAATCGCCACCGCGCGACCAATCCCCGAATCGCCGCCCGTGATGATAGCAACCTTATTCTTCAATTTTTCCGAGCCTCGATAATAAGGTGCATCACACATGGGCGACAGTTGAAGATCAGCTTCTATACCAGGCTTTTCCAGATGTTGACCTTCAAAAGGTGGTTCCGGGTATTCCCGGGCGCCCGCTTGCATTGCGCGTTTGACCTTTTTCTTGGGATGATCTTTATCAGCCTGCTCGATTCCGGCCTGGATACCGCGCTGTTCGGCGGCAGCTTGCTGACCTTCCAATTCGTAGAAGAGTTTGTTTTCCGCTTTCGACATAAAATTTATGCCGCCGATGCTTTACGGCTCGTGCGGCTTTGATTCGGCACTTTGCCTTTCAAAAATTGCAGCACACCATAAAGATGGCGATGCAAATCACCGGGCATACGTGCGGTAATAAATTGACCATCTTCTACCAAAGCCTCATCGACAAATTTACCGCCGGCTTCTTCCAGCTCTTCAGAAATCTCAGGCCAGCAAGCCATCTGCTTACCTTGGACAAGCCCTGCCGAGATAAGCACCTGCGGGCCGTGGCAGATAGCCGCGATTGGCTTTCCGCTTTGCGCGAATGCTTTTACAAAATTCAGAACATTCTCATTTTCCTGCAACTCGGAGGGCGCTTTACCACCGGGCAGGTAAAGAAGCGCATAATTATCGGCACGAACTTCGTCGATGGAGTAGGAATCCTGCAAACCGAGACCGTGCTTGCCTTCAAATTTTCCCCCTTCGATCGTAATAACATCCACCGTAAAACCTTCCTCTGTCAGGCGGTAATAGGGATAAAAAAATTCCGTATCCTCAACTTTATCTCCGGTGATGATCGCAATGCGTTCACCTTTCTCTAATCGATCCGGAATCGGCGCAGCGAGATGCGTATCGCGTTCCGGTTTGTCTGAAAAAATACCCATAAAAACTCCTTCTTCGTTACGGTTATGCCGAAGGTAGGCAGGTCAGGAAAATCCTGACCTGCCACAACCTTAGGAGGTTTGCTCTTGGCTGGCGCGGCTGGAAGAACTGGAAGATTTCCGGCCAACTTTGGACGAGCGGGAGCTGCTGCTCGCGTTATCATGGCTATGGCTTCCTGCTTCAGCATGGCCTTCTGAATCACCATGCCAACCGCGGCCCGAACCACTCGACTGCGAACCATTTGACTGTGAACGCGAAGAGCCAGAAGAGTAGCCGGAGCGATTATCCTCCTCGCTCATAAAGCGACCCTCATCATCCCGCGATTGTGCATTACGGCCACGGCCGCGGGAAGACGAGCGCTCGTAATCGTTATCGTTCTCATGCTGACTAGAACGGCTGCCACGACGAGAAGAAGACGAGCGGTAATCAGAACCGTAGTCATCTTCTTCGCTCATAAAGCGACCTTCGTCATCACGCTCACGGAATTGGCTGCTTCTGCCCGAACGAGAAGAGCGATAGTCGTCCTCATCACGACGGCTGGAGCGGTTATGAGAATCACCGTAAGAAGAGCCGTAACGACCACCAGAATAACGATCATCTTCAAAGCGATCATCATCCTGTGAAAAGCGACCTTGTTCATCACGATCACGATAGCCACCACGATTTGAACTGCCGGAATAACGATCATCTTCGTAACGGCTGAAGTTTCTACCGCGATCAGAACCTCGGTATGAATTTTCTTCGCTCATGAAGCGGCCTTCTTCGTCACGTTCATTTCTGGTGCGGCCACGGCCACGATTATCGTTATCGTCGTAATCGTAATCAATGCGTGTATTTCTACGGCTTTGATTGCTGTAGGAACGTTCAATATTAGCTTGGGAACGAGGATTATTTGGCATAAGAACTCCTATTTGACTGTTAAGAAAACCAAAGCAGAAATTCTCATTAGATGGGGCCACAAAATTTCATTGTAAGAAGTGGCAATCCTAATAGGG
>CAYPXJ010000044.1:0-12694 GCA_964414595.1 uncultured Rickettsiales bacterium | reverse complement strand
CCGCATCTCCGTCGAGCGCAAGGCCAATATGCGCTTTTTTCTCGCGCACCGTTTTGCATAGCAACTCCGGTGCTGTAGAACCGCAACCGGCATTAATGTTAAAACCATCCGGCTGCACGCCGAGCGGAATCACTTCCGCCCCAAGTTCCCATAGAATTTCCGGGCCCATTTTATAAGCCGCACCGTGTGCGCAATCCAAAACAATTTTAAGCCCAGCCAAGCTTTTGCCGCGCGGAAAAGTTTGCTTCACAAATTCCACATAGCGGCCTGCCGCGTCATCAATACGCTTTGCACGACCAAGATTTTTGGATTCCGCCGCAAGTTTTTCGAGCGGCTTTTCCATCAAGGATTCGATGGTCTGCTCCACCTCATCTGAAAGCTTCGCGCCCTCGTAATCAAAAAGTTTGATACCGTTATCGTCATAAGGATTATGCGAGGCCGATATCATGACACCCAGATCCGCACGCAAGGATTTAGTGAGCATGGCTACCGCTGGCGTCGGCACAGGACCGAGCAGCATCACATCCATACCGACCGAAAGAAAACCCGCCGTGAGCGCTTGCTCCAGCATGTAACCGGAAAGTCGCGTATCCTTTCCCATCACGACGCGGTGCCGTCCATCACGGGCACGGCGCTTTTGCATGAAATAATGTCCCGCAGCCATGCCAATACGCATCGCGGTTACGGCATCCATCGGCGACTCGTTAGCCTTGCCGCGTACACCGTCCGTGCCGAAATAACGACGCTTAATCATGCAAAATTATTAAGCTCCTACAGGCTTAGCACCCGCTGGACCCTCATCACCCTTTGTGCGCGAGCGTTTTGGCAGAGAGGATTTTTTAGGTTTATCCTGCTCAAAGGTTTCGTCTGTCGGACGCTCAATTTTTTTGCCCGCCAGCAAATCTTTAATTTCATCGCCGCTCAACGTTTCATATTCGAGCAAACCCTTTGCAAGTTTGTGAAGATCTTTCATGCGCTCTTTGAGGATTTTCTTTGCCATCGTATAACCGGCATCCACAATATCCTTCACTTCCGCATCGATAAGATCTGCCGTTTTTTCCGAAGTTGCGCGCTGCTTTACGATCGCTTGACCAAGGAAAACTTCTTCCTGGTCATCGCCGTGATAGAGTGGGCCTATTTTATCGCTCATGCCCCAGCTTGTGACCATGCTGCGCGCCATGCTCGTGGCATAACGAATATCCGACGAAGCCCCACTGGTAACTTTTTCATAACCGAAAATCAGTTCCTCCGCCACGCGGCCGCCCATTGCCACCGCAAGATCAGCCTTAAGTTTTTCACGCGTGACCGAAAGACGATCGCGCTCCGGCAAACGCATCACCATACCCAGCGCGCGCCCGCGCGGAATGATGGTAGCTTTATGTATTGGGTCTGAAGCCTCCATGTTGAGCGCCACAATCGCATGGCCTGCTTCGTGATAGGCGGTGAGCTCTTTTTCTTCATCGCTCATAACCATGGAACGACGTTCCGCGCCCATCATAACCTTATCTTTGGCGTCTTCCATCTCCGTCATGGTAACGAATTTTTTATTACGCCGCGCCGCAAGTAGCGCCGCCTCGTTTACCAAATTGGAGAGATCCGCCCCCGAAAAACCCGGCGTGCCGCGTGCAATCGTGCGCAGTTTCACATCCGGCGCGAGCGGTATTTTGCGTGTATGTACTTCGAGAATTTTTTCGCGGCCCTGAATATCGGGCGCGCTTACCACGATCTGGCGATCAAAACGACCGGGGCGTAATAGCGCGGGATCTAGCACATCGGGGCGGTTCGTTGCCGCGATAATGATAACGCCTTCATTGGCTTCAAAACCATCCATTTCGACGAGCAACTGGTTGAGCGTTTGCTCACGCTCGTCATTGCCACCGCCAAGACCGGCACCGCGATGGCGACCTACCGCGTCAATCTCATCAATAAAAATCAGGCACGGTGCGTTGCGCTTGCCTTGCTCGAACATATCGCGCACACGGCTGGCACCCACGCCCACAAACATTTCCACGAAATCGGAACCGGAAATCGAAAAGAATGGCACATTCGCTTCGCCCGCAATCGCGCGCGCAAGCAAGGTTTTACCCGTACCCGGAGGGCCAACGAGCAGCGCACCTTTCGGAATTTTCCCGCCAAGCTTCTGAAATTTACGCGGGTCTTTAAGAAATTCGACGATCTCTTGCAGTTCTTCTTTTGCCTCTTCAATCCCGGCGACATCGGCGAAGGTGACTTTGCCTTCCTTCTCCGTCAGCAGGCGCGCACGCGATTTGCCGAAGCCCATCGCTTTCCCGCCACCGCCTTGCATCTGCCGCATGAAATAAATCCACAGGCCGATAAACAGAAGAATCGGAAACCAGGAAAGCAGGATACCCCAGAAGGAATTCATCGCGTTTTCCACCGGCTCCGCGTTAATACGAACGCCTTTACCGCGCAGATTATCAACCAAGCCCGGATAATCCGGTGCGTAGGTTGTAAAAGCCGAACCATTAGCGCGTTTGCCTTCTACATTGCGGCCCTGAATGGTGACTTCCTGCACCTGGCCCGCATCGACTTCCGTTAAAAAATCGGAGAAGGCAAGCTTAGTAGCGCCTTTATCCACACTGCCTGCAATCAGCTGATAGCCGAAAACAATCGCCAACAGCAAAACAATCCATACCCCAATATTCTTGAAAAAACCGCCCATACACTACTTTCTACGCGCTAAAAATCGGACCTTTAAAATATGCAAACGGGGTAATGAGAACCCTGTTTCTTTTTCTAAGATGGGGCTTTACGTAGCGATCTTCAATAGGTTTTTCGAGATTTTTTTGCCCGCGTAACCCTTTGATCTGTGCCTTTAATTCTTGGCTGAAAATTAAGTTTGCCTCATCCTGGGTAACAAGACAGCCTGAAAGGGTGGTTTTTTGCTCTCCTGCGGCCAGCCGCTTAAGCAGCGAACTTACCTGACTGCCGCGCAAAGGGGTATCGCGACCCGTGACAGCGCTCACACTATGCCAAAGCACAAAAAACTGTACATCTTCTGCCGCAGAAAACAGCGCTTTTTTAGCAAGAACAAGCGCATTGCTTTTTTCCTGCACATGCTGTTGAAAAAAGTGCTCCACGTTTGCATCCAACGCCGCTCGCTGCGCGCCGCAACGCAAAATATCCGCTTCAATGCGTGCTTGCGCCTGTATTGAAAGCGGCATGCGCCGAATTTTCGTGCGCGCGTAGTTTATATCCTGATTGCTGGGATCCTCTACCCAGATTTGCCCGCTATATTCTAGGTAAGCTTGCAAATCTTTTTTAGGAACACCTAGAAATGGCCGAACCAATGTGACGCCTTCTCGCTCCGCCGTCACCGGCATACAGGCGAGGCCGTAATCGGCGCTACCACGCTGTTTGCGTAGCAGATAGGTTTCGATCTGATCCTGCCGGTGATGCGCGAGCAGCAAATCTGTATGCCCTGCCGCATGGCACGCATCAAGCAAGAGGCGATAACGTAATTTCCGCGCCCATTCCTGTCGGTTTACTTCAGGTTTTTCGGCGTGGCTGGTAAGAATTTTATGCGCAATACCGTGCGATTTCAACCAGGCATTAACCATCTGCGCCTCATCAGAAGATTCCGGCCGCATGCGGTGATCCACCGTATATGCCGTAAATGTAATGCCGTTTTTTTGTGCCCACTCCGCCGCAAGCAAGGTAAGCGCCATACTATCCGCCCCGCCGGAAACCGCGATGGCGATGGATGTATATTTTTTTAGGAGAGTATCAAATTGCGCGTCCGCATAGGAAGCAAGCGCATCAGCGCGTGCTGCATTTGAGCTTGGTTTTCTCAATTTCCGCGCGGCGTTTGATGGAGACATTCGCATTCGGATATTCCTTATCGAGCTTCGCGTACACCGTGCACGCTTCCTGCTCTTTTTGCACCGCCGAGAGCGAAACCGCAAGCTTCAGCATACTATCCGGCGCTTTGGAACCTTGTGGCTGCGCCTTATAACCCTTTAGGAATTCCACCGCAGCAGCCTCGTATTCTTTGCGCGCGAAGTGGCTTTCACCCAGCCAATAAAACGCATTACTCAAAAGGTTATGCTTCGGATATTCCACTACGAATTTCTCGAAACCTTTTTGCGCGTCACCATATTTGCCGTCTTTCAGTTGCGCAAAAGAGAGATCATAGAGTTTTTGCGCTTCGTCGTCGGTTTTCGGCGAATCTTTGGTGATTTCTTCCGTTTTTCCGCCGGCTTTTTCATCGACAACGATCGTGCCTAATACCTGCGTGCCGTCGTCAAAACCATCCTGTTTTTTGGCGTCAGCTGCCGCTTTTGGCGTAGCCGCCACACCACCCTTCAGGCGGAAATCGACATCCTGCGAATATTGCTTGAATTCATCGCGGATTTTCGTGTTATCGAACTGCACTTGCTCTACCGCACCGGTCAGCGTACGCACGCCTTCTTCAATCTGGCCGAGACGGGCCTGAATATCGGCGATCATCTGCTGTTGTGCTTCCACATGCGCGGCAAGCGCGTCGATATCGACCTCGCCCGCTTCGCCATTGCTTTTCTTCTTACGCAGCGGTAGCGCAGCACCCGCCGGAGCCGGGGCTCCCGCCGCTGCGGGAGCTGCCTGCTTCTGGAATACTTCGCGTTGCACGTTAATCAGCTCACGCTCAACACGATCGAGCCGATCATAAAGCCGCTGTTCGGAAAAATCCGTTTGCTGTGCAAGCGCCGTGGTTGCCGCGCAGAGCGTTAACCCAATCGCGAACAGCCCAAGCTTACGCATACAGATCCTTGAAAATTAGTTGTTGGTTACAACCGTTACGCCACGGCGGTTTTTGCTCCACGCAGCATCATCGCCACCGAGATCCACCGGACGCTCTTTACCATAGCTGATGGTCGAAACGCGCGACGGGCTTACGCCGAGGCTGGTAAGATATTGCTTCACCGCGTTCGCACGGCGTTCGCCGAGGGCGAGGTTGTATTCGCGTGTGCCGCGCTCATCGCAATGGCCTTCGATCGTGATATTTACGAAGGGATTCGCCGCCAGCCAATCTGCCTGGCGCTGCAAAGTACGCTGCGAGTTATCATCAAGCGTGGCGCTATCATATCCGAAGAATACACGGTCACCCACGTTGGTAACGAGATCTTCCTGCGAGCCGGGAACGATATCGCTCAGCTGGCGAGAATAAACACCTTGGTTAATGCTTTGCTGATTGGTGGGCTGCATGGCCGCTTTATCTTCTTCGGTATCGCTGCACGCAGCAACCAGAACAGCCAGTGAAACAACGGTTAATAACTTACGCATGAATTCCTCCTACATGGGTTAACGCGAGATGACGCGAGAATTTCTCGACACCATCCTTTGTATCCTATTCAGGATAAAACTCAATAAGAATTCGATAGGTAATTACGATAAGTAATTAGGCTTGAGCTGCTTCTTCAGCTGCCTTACGCGCTTGCAGAATCTCGTAGTCGCGTTTGCCCTTCGCTTGAACATCACGATCCACAAATTCAATCACCGCCATTGCAGCGCTATCACCCGTACGGAAACCGGCTTTCATAATGCGGGTGTAACCACCGGGACGCTTCGCATAGCGCGCACCCAGAGTGGCAATCAGTTTTTCTACCGTTTCCTGATGTTGCAGCGTGGAAACTAACTGGCGGCGTGCATGCAGACCTTTATTTTTCGCAATCGTTACCAGCTTTTCCACATACGGACGCAGGGATTTCGCCTTGGGAAGCGTGGTCACAATCTGCTCATGTTCGATGAGCGAAATAGCGAGATTCTTTAAGAGTGCAGAGCGATGCGCGGTTGGGCGCTGCATTTTCTTAAGTGCGATGTTATGACGCATAAATACCTTCCTTTAAGGCAAAATAACGGTTTAGTACGGATCTTCGAATTTCTTCGCGAGATCTTCAATATTCTCTGGCGGCCAGCCGTCAATTTCCATACCGAAGCGCAGGCCCATGCTGGCGAGAACTTCTTTAATTTCATTGAGCGACTTGCGACCGAAATTCGGTGTTTTCAGCATTTCGGCTTCCGTCTTGCGAACGAGATCGCCGATATAGACGATATTGTCGTTCTTGAGGCAGTTTGCCGAACGCACGGAAAGTTCGAGTTCGTCGACTTTCTTGAGCAAATTCGGGTTGAATTTGAGTTTCTCTTCTTCTTTCTCCTGCACTTCTTCTACTTCTTCGAAGTTGATGAAGGCCTGGAGTTGATCCTGCAGGATTTTTGCAGCAAACGCGACTGCATCTTCCGGCTTGATCGAACCATCGGTTTCAACGGTGAGGATCAGTTTGTCATAGTCCGTCACTTGGCCCACGCGCGCATCTTCCACGCGGTAGGAAACTTTTTTCACCGGGCTGAACAGCGCATCCACCGGAATCAGGCCAATCGGCGCATCTTCGGTTTTTTGCTGCGAAGCAGGCACGTAACCTTTGCCCATTTCCACCGTCAGTTCCGCATTAAAGCTTGCGCCTTTATCGAGCGTACAAATAAGCAGATCGGGGTCGATCACTTCTACGTCTGCGCCGGTTTGAATGCTGCTTGCGCGCACTTCACCAGGGCCGGTTGCTTTAATGTAAATTTTCTTACGTTCAGAAGAACCCGATTTCACGGCAAGTGATTTCAGGTTCAAAATAATGTCCGTGATATCTTCGCGCACACCTGGAAGCGAAGAGAATTCATGCAGAACACCTTCGATTTTGATGGAGGTCACCGACGCGCCTTGCAGCGACGAAAGCAATACACGGCGCAGGGCGTTACCCAGCGTCAGGCCAAAGCCACGCTCCAGCGGTTCTACCGTAATCGTCGCCTTCTTATGAATGCGCTCGTTTTCGATATCAATTTTGGAGGGTTTAATAAGTTCTCGCCAGTTGCGTGCAATCACCGAAGTCTCCTGTCAAAGTTAAACGTGTCTAAAAAAATTTGTTATCAATTATACGCGGCGGCGCTTAGGCGGGCGGCAGCCGTTAAAAGGAACCGGGGTTACATCACGAATCGTCGTGATGGTAAAGCCAACCGCTTGCAGCGCACGCAGCGCCGACTCACGGCCCGAACCAGGACCTTTTACAATAATTTCCATGGTTTTTACACCATACTCATGGGCTTTTTTACCAGCCGCTTCCGCCGCAACCTGCGCCGCATACGGCGTGGATTTGCGCGAACCTTTGAAGCCTTGAGCGCCCGAGGAAGACTGGGCAATCGTGTTGCCGTGCGGGTCAGTAATCGTCACAATCGTGTTGTTAAACGTCGCATTCACATGCGCAACCGCCATTGGCACGGCTTTGCGCTGTTTCTTTTTCGCCGGTGCGGCGGCTGCCGCTCCCTTGACGTCTTTCGTGTTTTCCGTTTTCGCTGCTGCTGCGGGTTTTGCCATAAATTCTAACTTGCCTTAAGGGTTATTTCGTTACTTTTTTCTTGCCTGCGATTGGCTTCGCTTTGCCTTTGCGGGTACGCGCGTTGGTGTGCGTACGCTGGCCACGAACCGGCAGGCGCTTACGATGACGCAAACCGCGATACGTGCCAAGATCCATCAGACGCTTGATATTCATCGCCACTTCACGGCGAAGATCACCCTCTACCGTAAAATCCGCATCAATAATTTCGCGGATTTTAATAAGCTCGCCTTCATTAAGCTGATTCACGCGCTTTTCTTCGGAAATGCCTGCTTTTGCAAGGATTTCAGCCGAACGCGTACGGCCAATGCCATAAATATAGGTCAGCGCGATCAATGCGCGTTTTTCTGAAGGAATATTTACACCTGCTATGCGTGCCACAAATCTACCTTTTTTCGCTGTTTTTCGTCGTTTTTTCTAATAAGAGGCCGGAAATATAGTCACTTTTGAACCGAAGTCAACCGAATTTCTGCCCTCTTTTTTTACCCTACTTATGCGGCCTGAAGATTGAGGATTTTCCCAATCTGCGCAGTCACCTGCTCAACTGCCTGCATCCCATCCACATGCGCCACCAGATTTTGCCCTTTATAGTAGTGCAAAACCGGCGCCGTCTGCGCATGATAACTTTGCATACGCTTGCGGAAGGTTTCCGGGTTATCATCCGCCCGGTTTTCTTCTTTGCTGCGTTTGAGAATGCGGCGGAGAAGCTCCTCCTCATTCACATCAAACGCAATGACTTTATGCACCTGGCGACCTTGCTGTTTCAGCATTTCATCCAATGCCGCTGCTTGTTTTTCCGTACGCGGAAAACCATCCAGAATAAAGCCTTTGCCGCAATCAGGTTGAGATGTACGGTCCCCAATAATTTGAATGACCACGCTATCCGGCACTAATTCGCCACGCGCCATAATCGCTTCGGCCTGCTTGCCCGCATGGGTTTTATCCGCAACGGCTTGACGCAAAATATCCCCAGTAGAAAGCTTAGGAATGCCGATTCTTTCTTCCAGAATGCTGCACTGCGTGCCTTTACCCGCGCCTGGCGGGCCGAAAAGAATCAAAATCATCGACGATACGCCCCCAAACGCGCTTTTTTCATTAAGCCTTCGTACTGGTGCGAAATTAGATGCGCTTGCATCTGGGCAACCGTATCCATCATCACGTTTACCGTAATGAGCAAGCTTGTGCCGCCGAGATAGAAAGGAATGCCGTATTTAGAAATCATAATTTCCGGAATCACGCAGACAAACGAAAGGTAAATACTGCCAATCACCGTCAAACGCGTAAGCACATAGTTCAAATAATCAGCGGTGTTTTTACCAGGGCGAATGCCGGGTACAAAACCACCATATTTACGCAAGTTCTCTGCCGTTTCATTAGGGTTAAAAACATGCGCGGTGTAAAAGAAGCAGAAAAAGACGATCGCCGCTATATAGAGCGCGATATAGGTCGGCTGGCCATGCGCAAGGTAACGCGTCAACACTTCGATCCAGCCAATATCTTTACCCTGGCTGAAATTCGCCAGCGTCAATGGGAATAGAAGGATGGAGCTTGCAAAAATCGGCGGAATCACCCCCGACATATTGATTTTGAGCGGCAAGTGCGACGCATCTCCACCAAACATTTTATTGCCAACCTGGCGTTTTGGATACTGCACCACGATGCGGCGTTGCGCCCGCTCCATAAATACGATGAATGCTACTAACGCTATCGCCATTACAATGACCGCTAAAATCAAGAACTCTGAAATCGCGCCTCTGCGGCCCAATTCGAAGAAACGCGCAAGCGCGCCAGGCATACCGGCAACGATACCGGTGAAAATAATCAGCGAAATACCATTACCAATCCCGCGTGAGGTAATTTGCTCACCCAACCACATCAGGAAAAGCGTGCCACCTACCAGCGTCACAACGGTACAAATGCGGAAGAAAATTCCCGGGTCAGCAACCGCCGCACCCATAGGGCCTGTTAAGCGCTCCAGGAAGAAAGCAATGCCCATACCCTGAAACGCGGCAAGCACCACCGTGCCATAGCGTGTATATTGATTGATCTTCTTACGCCCCGCCTCACCCTCTTTTTTTAGATTCGCCAGTTGCGGCACCATCACCGTAAGCAGCTGCATAATAATCGATGCCGTAATATAAGGCATGATGTTGAGGGCAAAAATCGTCATACGCCCCAGCGCGCCGCCCGAAAACATATTGAACATATCCAAAATGCCGCCGGCCTGGCTGCTGAAAATTTCGTGCACAATGCGGGAATCGACACCCGGAATCGGGATATACGCGCCAATACGGTAAACAATCAGCGCACCAAGCGTGAAAAGAATACGCTTCTTGAGTTCGTCAGCCTTACCCAGCAGGCCGATATTCATCTGGGAGGCGATCTTTTCCGAAGCGGAGGTCATCTTAGCCTCGACTTACGCTTCAGATTTGGATGCTTTAGCTTTGTTTGCTTTGGGTTCAGCAGCGGGTTTTGCTGCTTTTTCCACCAGGGTGATGCTGCCACCGGCTTTTTCCACCGCCTGTTTCGCGGATTCGGAGGCCTTCGCAACGCTCAGCTTCAACGCGGTTTTGAGTTCGCCCGTACCGAGAATTTTCACACCTTGGTTCAGATTACGAATCAAGCCTGCTTTGAGCAGAACCTCCGCATTCACTTCCGCTTTCGCATCGAATTTTTTTGCTTCTACTGCTTTTTGCAAATCATCAAGATTCACAACATAGAAATCCGTACCGCGCGTATTGTTAAAACCACGCTTCGGCAAACGGCGGTGAATCGGCATCTGACCGCCTTCAAAGCCATTGATTGCTACACCGGTACGCGCTGTCTGGCCTTTACCGCCGCGCGCGCAGGTTTTGCCTTTGCCCGAACCGATGCCACGGCCCAGACGCTTCGACTTGTAACGTGCGCCCTTTGGTTCCTTAATCGTATTCAGTGCAGTCGTCATATCTAAACTCCAATTCCAAATTCTATTTAGGCAGCCGGTTCTGTTTTTACCAGATGCGCTACTTTTTTCAGCATGCCTTGTACAGCAGGCGTATTTTCCAGCACGCGCGAGCGGTGCAGTTTATTAAGGCCAAGGCCGATCAACGTTGCGCGCTGATCTTCCGGGCGGCGGCTCGGGCTGTAAATCTGCGTAACTTTGATTTTACCCGCGTTAGTTTTTGCCATGAGTCTCTCCCTCTTTCGCTTCGCGCTGGCCGATAATCTCACCTACTTTTTTAGAGCGGCGGGACGCCGTCACTTTCGGGGACTGGATACGGCTGAACGCATCAAAGGTTGCACGAACCATGTTATAAGGGTTCGAAGAACCAATCGATTTCGCTACGATATCCTGAATGCCGAGCACTTCGAAAATAGCGCGCATTGGACCACCTGCGATGATACCCGTACCAGCAGGTGCCGAACGGAGCACCACGCGGCCGGAGCCGAAATGGCCAATAACATCATGATGCAGCGTGCGGCCTTCGCGCAGCGCCACGCGCACAAGGCGCTTGCGGGCTGCATCCGTTGCTTTCTGTTTGGATTCCATAACTTCGCGCGCCTTGCCAGTGCCGAAGCCAACGCGACCTTTACCATCGCCGCAAATCACGAGCGATGCAAAACCAAAACGGCGACCACCCTTCACTACTTTTGCCACGCGGTTGATAGCGACCAGACGATCGACAATCTCACCGGCGGTTTCGTTTTGTTGGGTATTTTCTGCTGCACGCGACATAGTTTTCTTTATCTCCTAATTAAAATTTGAGGCCAGCTTCACGCGCGGCATCCGCCAGCGCCTTGATACGACCATGGTACAGATAACCGCCGCGGTCGAACACCACAGCCTGCACTTTTTTATCCTGCGCGCGTTTTGCGATGAGCTTGCCCACTTCTTTGGCAGCATCAACCGTACGCGTGGATTTCAGTTTCAAATCTTTATCAAGCGTAGAAGCCGCTGCAATCGTCACGCCTTTTGCGTCATCGATTAGCTGCACATGAATATGCTTGCCGGAACGGAATACGGAAAGACGAAGCTTACCGCCAGAAACTTGCTTAAGCTTGAAGCGGTTACGCTTCGCGCGGCGAGCGAAAATTTCGTTGTTTTTGATCGTTTTAGCTCTGGACATGGCCTTACCTATTTCTTCTTGCCTTCTTTACGGAGAATGATTTCATCCGAGTATTTAATACCCTTGCCTTTATAAGGCTCAGGCTTACGGAAACGGCGAATCTCTGCCGCAACTTGACCTACTTGCTGTTTATCCACACCGCTGATTTCGATGATGGTTTGTTTCTGAACGTTAACCTTGATGCCCTGCGGAATCGCATAATCTACATCATGGCTAAAACCCAGGTTGAGTTTGAGCACGTTGCCTTGCAAAGCAGCGCGGTAACCCACACCTACAAGCTCGAGTGTTTTGGTATAACCTTTATCAAGGCCATGCACCATGGTCTTGATCAGGTTGCGGGAAAGACCCCACATCGCACGCGCGCGCTTGGAGAGATTCACCGGCGTCACTTTCACCGCGTTATCTTCTACTTTCAGCGTCACTTCGCGCGGCGCAATATAGCTCAGGGTGCCGGTTTTACCCTGCACAGTGATCTTCTGACCTTCAAGTTTCACCTGAAGACCGGAAGCAATCGGAACCGGAAGTTTACCTACGCGTGACATGTTTTCCTCTATGTTTCTCTAATTAGAATACCTGGCAAATCAGTTCGCCACCGACATTCAGCTTGCGCGCTTCATGATCTGAAACCACGCCTTTGGATGTCGAAAGAATCGTAATACCCAACCCGTTATAATACGGACGCAGGCTTTCAATCGTCGAATAACGACGGCAACCCGGTTTGGAAAGGCGGGTCATGCTTTGAATCACAGGCCGGCCTTCCAGATATTTCAGTTCGATTTTGAGCTGTTTTTTGCCGCCCTCTTCCGTTTCGGAATAATCGCGGATATAACCCTCTTTCTTAAGTACTTCGAGAACGTTCACACGCATGCGCGATGTCGGCGAAACGGTGTAGGAAAGACGTGCCTGCTGCGCATTTCTAATGCGCGCCATCATATCCGAAATTGCATCATTAATTGCCATAATTTCCTCTTACCAGCTCGATTTGGTCATACCGGGAATCTGGCCTTTAGAAGCCAATTCGCGCAGCACAATGCGTGAAAGTTTCAATTTGCGGTAGTAACCGCGGGCGCGGCCTGTCAGTTCGCAACGGTTGCGAATGCGCACTTTGGAAGCATTGCGCGGCAGCTTCGCCAGTTGCAATTGCGCATCAAAACGCTCTTCCATCGGACGCGTTTTATCATTTGCAATCGCTTTCAGCGCGGCGCGCTT
>CAYPXJ010000043.1:8925-12713 GCA_964414595.1 uncultured Rickettsiales bacterium | reverse complement strand
TTACCCAGCTCACCTTGCATCGCATCTTCGGATTTCTTCTTCGCATCATTAACTGCGGCAACAATTAAATCTTCCGTCACTTCCTTTTCAGCGGGTACAAAAAGGCTGGCGTCGATAGAAAGCTTTTTTACATCGCCTTTCCCAGTAACCGTGACTTTTACTAATCCGCCGCCTGAAGTTCCTTCAAACTCCATCGTGGCGAATTTTTCCTGCATATCCTGCATTTGCTTTTGCATGGTTTGTGCTTGCTTCATCAGTTTTTGAATATTCATTGACGTGCTTCCTCTAATAAAGATGGGGTTGAAATATCAGTTTCCGCTGTGTTTTTTTGCACTTCTTGTTTTACCACGCGCGAAACTTTTGCGCCGGGGAATGCGTGTAATACAGCCTGTACCATAGGGTCTTCCAGCGCAACAGCGCGTTGTTTTGCCATCGCCGCATCCTGTTCGGATTTAAGCGTTTGCTGACCCTGTTGCTGAGAAATCGCGACCACCCAGCGCGCGCCTGTCCAGCGTTCCAGCATGGCGCCCACCTTCCCCGCCAGATCTTTTGGCGCGGTGCTGATAGGCCGGAACTCAAGCGAGCCGGGTTCATAACGAACTAGGTGCACATCGGATTTAAGCCAGTTGGCATAAAAATATTCCTGCTTTGCTTCAAAGAGGGCAACCACTTCATGATAGTTTTTTGGCATGGCTAAATGCGCTTTTTGTGCAGGGGCCTGCATCAATATATCGGAAGGTACACGCTCCGGCGCGCGAACAGGCGTTTCAGATTTTTCGGTCGACTTCTCGTGTGCCATTTTCTTTACGAGCTCACCCGGCGGCGGCAAATCCGAAACATAGCACAGGCGGATAATCAGCATATCCAGCGCCATTAAGGGGTGAGGCGTTACACGAATTTCTTCCAAACCCTTGAGCAATATCTGCCACATCCGTGTTAAATAAGGGATGGAGAAGCGGCCAGCATAAGCCTGCACTTTCGTGCGGTCTGTTTCTGGCAAAAGTGCAAGGGAAGAAAGATTCGGCACTTCGCGCACTTGCGTTACCAAATGCGTCAGCTCCAGCAAATCCTGCACAAGCATCAATGGGTCTGCGCCGGCCTGATAGAGCGCGCGGCCTGCTTCCACCGCCTCCGCGCTTTTGCCATCTGCAATCGCATCAAGCACGCTGAATAATTTTTCACGCGACGTCGCGCCAAGCATCGCACGTATGCGCGTCGCGGTAATGTTTTTGCCATCGTCGCCAGAAAGCGCCATCGCCTGGTCAAGTAACGAGAGCGAATCGCGCACCGAGCCTTCTGCCGCATGTGCAATCAACATGAGCGCCTGTTGTTCGATGGAAAATCCTTCTTTCTCACAAATGCGTTCCAGATGTTCCGCTAGTTCCGTTTCCGAAACACGCGCAAGGTCAAACCGCATACAACGCGAAAGCACTGTCACCGGAATTTTTCTCAGCTCCGTCGTCGCAAAAATAAATTTCACGTGCGGTGGCGGCTCTTCGAGCGTTTTCAAAAGCGCATTGAACGCGCTTTTGGAAAGCATATGGACTTCATCGATGATGAAAATCTTATAGCGCGCGGAAACCGGCTTGTACTGTGCGTTATCAATAATTTCGCGAATATTATCAACGCCGGTGCGGCTTGCGGCGTCCATCTCCAGCACGTCAATATGGCGGCTTTCAGCAATAGCGCGCGCGTGTTCGCAATCATCTTTAGGTGCAATCGTTGGGCCCGACTTACCATCTGCGCCGGCATAGTTGAGCGCTTTGGCAATCAGGCGTGCGGTCGTCGTTTTACCCACGCCGCGAATACCGGTGAGCAGAATCGCATGAGGAATGCGGTTTGTGGAAATAGCGTTTGTCAGGGTTTTGACCAGAACATCCTGTCCAATCAGCTCCGCAAAAACTTGCGGGCGATATTTACGGGCGAGAACGCGATATTCGGTTTGTTCGGTCATACTATACAAAAAAGAAAAAGTTGTAATGCGGCGGTGATTCGATGAGTTCAAGGAATTTTTGCCCGCAGAAGGTGAGCGTACAGATAGCTACGTGACCCTTCGAGGACAAAAATGACGCAGAAATCAGCAATCAGCGCTGCATTAGGTGGAAACTGGCATGCGACCTAGCACAATCTGGTACGGTTGCTTCCTCTCGGACCTGGCCGGATTAGCAGGCGCGCCACCCGCCGCCAGTTTCCCGTGGCATATTGGCGGGTTTCCCTTAGGGTCGCAAGGAAAAAACATAGTTTTTTTAGGCTGCATTTTTTGCTGGCATAAGTGGCGATTTTTGTGGAATATCTGCAGCATTCACTTGTGTTTAGGCATAAATAGAAACAACATGGCTCGCGGTCCTCGCATCACCACAAAATCCGGCGGATTTTTCACCAAACGTTTTCAGGAGATTGGTGGCCTGAGCTGGTGGATTTTTGCGCTATTTTGGATGATATCGCTGCTTTCCTTTAATCCCACCGATCCTTCGCTCAATGTTTCTGTGGATGCAAAAGTGCAAAATTGGGGTGGCCAACTCGGCGCCTACTTTGCTGATCCGCTCTTGCAGATTTTTGGTTTCGCCGCCTATTTACCCCCCATCGTCTTTTTCGCCTGGGGATATAATATGCTCAAAAAACAGCGTATCTTCCCTTGGTGGCTCAGGCTTACCGCGCTTGTTTTCCTGCTGGTTTCAGCTTCGGCGCTGCTTGGATTTTTTATGCCCGCCGTTCCCGCCGTTTACAAAACCTATGGCGGATTCATGGGCATGTTCCTCATTCAAAAAATCCAGCCGTTGGTCGGTACCATTGCCTTCAGCATCGTCAATGGTCTGATTTTCTTCGCCAGTCTTTATCTCACCACATCGCTTTCGAATAAAGATTGGAAAGTCGTATTGCGCGCGATGCGTTTTGCTGCGATGTGGACTGCGCGCATGCTTGCGCTTGCGGCATTGCAACTTTGGAAATTCTGCAACTTTGCCTATAAAACCTATCGCAAGCGCCGTCATCCGGAACTCGTCGATGACGATGATGAGGAAGAGGATGAAGAAGCGCCGGTTATCAAAAAATCGCGTAAGCCGATTGAAGTTACCAAACGCGCGCCACGTATCGCCGCACCGACGCAGGCTTCGTTGGATCTCGTGACTTCCGAAGATTTCAATCTTCCCTCCATCAATTTGCTCGGTATTCCCTCTAAACGCGCCCGCGCGGAAATTTCGGAAAGTGCGCTAGAGCAAAATGCGCGGCTGCTTGAAAAAGTATTGGAGGATTTCGGCGTCTATGGCGAAATCACGCATGTGCGCCCCGGCCCGGTCGTGACGCTCTATGAACTCGCACCGGCAGCCGGCACAAAATCTTCACGCATTATTGGTCTTGCCGACGATATCGCGCGTTCGATGAGCGCGACCTCTGCGCGTATTGCCATTATTTCGGGTAAAAACGCGCTGGGCATTGAACTACCGAACGCCAACCGTGAAACGGTCTATTTCCGTGAGATGCTTGAATCCGCGGTTTATACAGATAGCGAGGCACGTCTGCCGCTTGCGCTTGGTAAGGATATTAGCGGCGAATCGATTGTCGCCGACCTCGCCAAGATGCCGCATTTGCTCGTCGCGGGTACGACCGGTTCGGGTAAATCTGTCGCCATCAATACGATGATTTTGTCGCTGCTTTATAAATATACGCCAGCCCAATGCCGCCTGATCATGGTGGACCCGAAAATGCTCGAGCTTTCCGTTTATGACGGCATTCCGCACCTGCTCTGCCCCGTTGTCACCGAGCCGCCGAAAGCGATTGTCGCGCTGAAA
>CAYPXJ010000043.1:3045-8915 GCA_964414595.1 uncultured Rickettsiales bacterium | reverse complement strand
CCGTCGCACAGGGCAAAACGCTTACGCGCACGGTGCAGACCGGTTTCGACGCCAATACCGGCGAACCGACTTATGAAACCCAGCCGCTCGATATGAAGCCGCTGCCGCTCATCGTGGTTATCGTCGATGAAATGGCCGACCTCATGCTCGTCGCGGGCAAGGATATTGAAGGCTCGATTCAGCGCCTCGCGCAGATGGCCCGCGCTGCCGGTATTCATCTTATTATGGCAACGCAACGCCCGTCGGTCGATGTGATTACCGGCGTTATCAAAGCAAATTTCCCAACGCGCATCAGCTTCCAGGTCACCTCAAAAATCGATAGCCGCACGATTCTCGGCGAGTCCGGCGCGGAGCAGTTGCTCGGTATGGGCGATATGCTTTTCATGGAAGGTGGCGGGCGCATCACGCGTGTCCACGGTCCGTTTGTCGATGACAAAGAAGTGGAGAAAGTTGTCGCGTACCTGAAACAGCAAGGTGCACCGGAATATATCGAAACCGTCACACAAGACGATGGCGAAAGCCCCGTCGCAGGCATGGCGGGCGGCGAGGAAGACGACCTCTATCGTCAGGCCGTAGAGTTTGTCGTGCGCGAAGGCAAAGCCTCCACCAGCTTCATCCAGCGGGCGTTTAAAATCGGTTATAACCGCGCCGCGAATATCATCGACCAAATGGAAAAAAACGGCGTCGTGGGCCCGGCAAACCATGTTGGCAAACGGGAAGTATTGCTTAGGAAAGCTTCGTAATGCGCTTTATTTTACCCCTTATTGTTTTGCTTTTTTTTGGCAGCGCGAAAGCCAGCACGCCAAGCGTTGATCAAGCGCAAGATTATTTGAATAATCTCTATTCTATGGCCACGGAATTTATCCAGGTGGCGCCAAATGGCGATGTTTCTACCGGTATGTTTTTTCTGAAGCGCCCGGGAAAACTGCGTTGGCAATATAATCCCCCGGTGCCGATTCTCATTGTCGCGCGCGATAACAAGCTCGTCTATCACGATACGCAGCTTGACCAAATCAGCTATCTCAATATCGATGAGAATCTCGTTGGTCTTCTCACGCGCAAGGATTTGATGCTCTCCGGCGATATCACGGTGCAGGAAACGCACACGGAAAATAATCTTTTTTATCTTACCCTCGTGCAAACCAAAAAGCCAGAGGATGGCGCATTGACGTTGGTGTTTGAAGTGAAACCTTTTCAATTGCGCCAGATGGAAGTGAAAGATCTTTCCGGCCAAATTACGAATATCACTTTTAATAATCCGGAATTCGATGTGCAGCTCGATGATAAAATTTTTAATTTCAAAAACCCACGTATTTTTAAGCCTAAGAAAAAATAGGAGTTGCTATGCCAAGTTTCGATATTGTTTCAAAAGTCAACGAACAGGAAGTGGATAACGCGGTGAATACGACCATTCGTGAAATGACTAACCGTTTCGATTTTAAAGGCACGCAAAGCAAAATCGAGCGCAAGGAATTGGAAATCACGATTACCGCTGATGACCAGACCAAACTTGCAGCAATTCAAGGGATGCTCAAAACCCATTTTACCAAGCGCCAGATTGATGTGAAAGCGCTGGATTTCGGCAAGCCCGAATCTGCGAGCGGCAATTTGTTGCGCCAAGTTGTCAAAGTAAAACAGGGCGTTGATCAAGATAACGCCAAAAAAATTGTCAAGACGCTGAAAGAGTCTGGCCTCAAAAAAGTGCAGGCGTCGATTCGCGGGGAGGAAGTGCGTGTGGATGGGCCGAAGCGCGACGATTTACAAGCCGCGATTCAGGTTATTAAAGCTATTCCGCTCGAATTGCCGCTGCAATTTATCAATTTCCGGGATTAGCGCGGACGCGCTGGCGGTTCTGCGGCACCCAATGGGGTGGCTTTATTTAGGCACTCCTCGAAGTTTTTGCAGACAGCGCCAGTTTCAATAAAGGCCGTTCCTAAATACGAGGTACCTACCGCGCGTACGGGCAAATAGGTTTTCGCATCGATATAAAAATCTATTGTTGCTTTAATTTCATCACGTTGTTTTTTCTCATTACCGGTAAAACCC
Source organism: uncultured Rickettsiales bacterium (assembly GCA_964414595.1). Lineage (GTDB taxonomy): Bacteria > Pseudomonadota > Alphaproteobacteria > Rickettsiales > CAIJLX01 > CAYPXJ01. The sequence goes on along the minus strand of CAYPXJ010000043.1, from coordinate 6,869 downwards.
GCCACCATCTCTTCCGTATAGTTTAATTTAATCAGCCCGTTTTCTTTGCCCGCGATTTTCACTACGGCGTTAAAACGGCGGCGGCCGTCATAAACCGGGATCACCAAATTTTTCTTGCCCGCTTTGAGCTGCAAATGCGCATAGATAATGGCGCTGATGGGGTCGAGTGCCTTCGCCTTCAACTTGGCTGGAACAGCAGGCCTTTTGCCCCGATTTTCTGGCGGGATATTCGTTTCCGATTTAAACGCACCCGCTTTATCATAATTTATTTCAATATCGCGCTTGCGATTACGGAAGGTAAAATGCGTTTCAAAAAACTCCGGCATTACCTTGGTGTCATGAATGCGGAATCGCGCGTTATTATCGCTGCCATAACCACTTACAACCTTTGCCAGACCGTATGTACGAATCGCTGATTCTACATACGTTTTGCCCTGTTTATCTGTACGCACCTCGGCCACCATATCGGCTACGTTAAAACCGGCCCAACGCACCTTATACCACACAGCATAAGGCTGTCTGAAAGGCACCTCTGCCGCCCCTATTTGAGGCAAAAAACAGGCCAAAATCGCTAAAACAAATAAAAATATCTTCATAGAACCTTGTTCATATAGAACGCTAACTTATATAATCATATAGGAAACGAGTGGGATTTGACCATGCAAATAGATAAATATACCGACCGCGCTCAACAAGCCCTGCAAGCGGGGCAAGCCTTGGCGCAGCGCTCGCGGCATCAATATTTCACGCCCGAGCATCTGCTCAAAACGCTGCTGGAAGATGAAGATGGTATGGCTATCCGTCTTATTCAGTCCTGTGGAGGTTCTGAGATTGATGTCGAGCGCAATGTGGACGCCGCCATTGCCCAATTACCCAAAGTTTCCGGCGCGGGCGCTTCTATCTACCTTGATCCTAAACTGGCAACCGCGCTGGATAACGCCGAGCGCCTGGCCAATAAAGCCGGTGATTCCTACGTCACCATTGAGCGGTTATTGCAAGGCCTTGCAATCAGCGAGGGCACTCAGGCAGCCACGATTCTCAAAAACGCGGGCGTTACGCCGCAGAAGTTGGAAAAAGTTATCGCCGAATCGCGCAAAGGCCGTAAGGCCGATAGCTCCAGTGCGGAAGGTTCTTTCGAAGCACTGAAAAAATACGCCACCGACATCACACAAAAAGCAAAAGACGGTAAACTCGACCCCGTCATCGGACGCGAAGAAGAAATTCGACGCACGATGCAGGTGCTTTCGCGCCGTACAAAAAATAACCCGGTGCTAATTGGCGAACCGGGCGTAGGTAAAACGGCGATTGTCGAAGGCCTCGCGCAACGCATGGTTTCCGGCGATGTGCCGGAAAATCTGCGCAATAAAAAACTGATGGCGCTGGATCTCGGTGCACTGATTGCCGGTGCAAAATTCCGTGGTGAATTTGAAGAGCGTCTCAAATCCGTATTGCAAGAAATTACGCATGCGGGCGGCGATATTGTTCTATTCATCGACGAACTACATACACTCGTTGGTGCAGGCGCCAGTGAAGGCGCGATGGACGCATCGAATCTGCTCAAGCCTGCGCTCGCTCGCGGCGAACTGCACTGTATCGGCGCTACGACGCTCGACGAATACCGTAAGCATATTGAAAAAGATGCGGCGCTCGCGCGACGCTTCCAATCGGTTTTCGTTTCCGAACCGACCGTGCAGGATACGATTTCCATTCTGCGGGGCCTCAAAGAAAAATACGAAGTGCATCACGGCGTGCGTATTAAAGATTCCGCGATTGTCGCCGCAGCGGTGCTTTCCAACCGTTATATTTCGGATCGCTTTTTGCCAGATAAAGCTATTGATCTTATCGACGAAGCGGCAAGCCGTTTGCGCATGGAAGCCGATAGCAAACCGGAGGAACTCGATGAAATCGATCGTCGCGCGATGCAGCTTAAAATAGAGCGCGAAGCGCTCAAGAAAGAGCCGGATCAAGCGTCGAAAGATCGTTTGAAACGTCTTGAAAAAGAACTCGCCGATTTAGAGGAAAAATCGCGCGCACTCACCGCGAAATGGCAAGGTGAAAAAGCCAAAATGCATACCGCGCAAAAACTTAAAAGCGATTTGGAAGAAGCGCGTAAGCAATTACAAATTGCGCAGCGTCAGGGCGATCTCGCCAAGGCTGGTGAAATTGCCTACGGCACTATTCCAGACCTCGAGAAGAAACTTAAAGAAGCCGAAGAAAATCAGAAAGACGGCGAACTCGTAAACGAAGCCGTAAGCGAGGATGATATCGCCGCCGTTGTCGCGCGTTGGACCGGCATCGGCATGGAAAAAATCATGGAAGGCGAACGCGAAAAGCTCCTCAAAATGGAAGAGCATCTGCGCCAATATGTTGTCGGTCAGGAAGAGGCGCTCACCGCCGTATCGCAGGCGCTCCGTCGTGCGCGTGCTGGCTTGCAGGAAGAATCGCGGCCGATGGCGTCGTTTATGTTCCTTGGGCCCACAGGCGTTGGCAAAACGGAATTATCGAAGGCGCTCGCGCGTTTTATGTTCGATGACGAAAGCGCCCTGCTCCGTTTCGATATGTCGGAATATATGGAAAAGCACGCGGTTGCGCGGCTTATCGGTGCGCCGCCCGGCTATGTGGGTTATGACGAAGGCGGCAGCCTCACCGAGGCCGTACGTCGCCGTCCGTATCAAGCGATTTTGTTTGATGAAATTGAAAAGGCGCATCCGGATATTTTTAACGTGTTGCTGCAAGTGCTGGACGATGGCCGCCTCACCGATGGCCAGGGCCGTACGGTCGATTTTACCAATACGATTATCATTATGACCTCGAATCTTGGTTCGGAATTTTTGGTGAATCTGAAGGAGGGAGAACAATCTTCCACAGTGCAGAAGGAAGTGATGGAAGTTGTGCGACATGCTTTCCGCCCGGAATTTTTAAACCGCATCGACGAGATCATTCTTTTCAATCGCCTGCAGAAAAGCGATATGGAAAGCATTGTCAAAATTCATATTCGCGATTTGGAGAAAAAACTGGAAGAAAAACACATTACGTTCAAGCTGGATGCGAAAGCGCTCGAGTGGCTAGCGCATGCCGGTTTCGAACCAGCGTACGGTGCGCGTCCGCTCAAACGCGTGATTCAAAAGCAGCTGAAAAACGAGCTGGCGAATCAATTACTGGAAGGGAAAATTCGCGATGGCGATACGGTTTCCGCGAGCGGCTCTCGCGATGGTATTATTTTCAAAGTGTCGCGTGAGAAAAAAGAAGCGGCGTAAATTAGAGTAATAACAACGTCGCTACGCCGAGAAACGCCAGGAAGCCCACAACATCCGTCACGGTTGTTAAGAAAACCGTAGAGGCAATCGCCGGGTCGATGCGCATGCGCTCCAGTAAGAGCGGTATCCAGGCACCTGCAAAGCCAGCCGCCACAAGCGTTACAATAATCGCACTCGCGAATACAAAGCTTAAGCTAATACTGTGGTAGTAGAAATAGGCCACTACACCACAGATGATAGCTAACGCAATGCCATTGAACAGGCCGACAAGCATCTCTTTGTAAATTACCCGGCGAGCATTCTTATCATTAAGATCTTTAGTCGCTAATGCGCGAACCGCCACCGTTACGCTTTGCGTGCCGGCATTGCCACCCATTGAAGCCACAATCGGCATCATCACCGCCAGCGCCACAATCTGCTCAATACTATGCGAGAACATCGCTATCACCGCGGAAGCCAAAATCGCCGTCAGCAAATTAATAAACAGCCAGGGAAAACGGTGCCGCGCTGTGAGCGCTGGCTTAGAGTGTATATCCGTTTCTTCAACCCCTGCCAGGCGCAGAATAT
>CAYPXJ010000043.1:0-3035 GCA_964414595.1 uncultured Rickettsiales bacterium | reverse complement strand
AATATCTTCTTCCGCCTCTTCGGTAATAATATCGACGATATCATCAATTTCGATTACGCCGAGCAGCTTGCCTTGCTCGCTTACCACCGGCGTGGAAATTAGCGCGTATTTATGGAAGAGATGCGCCACATCCTCCTGATCCATCAGCACAGAAATCGCCTTCAGATTAATATTCATCAGCTCTTTGATAGGCGTTGTACGCTTATTACGCAGAATGCGGCTCACCTGGACGCTACCGACGGGATGACGCTCCCTATCCACTACATAAATCTCATAAAAATCTTCCGGCAGCTCTTCTTGCCCGCGCAGAAAATCAATCGTTTTGCCCACGTCCCAATCTTCTGGTAGGGAAACCACATGCTGCTGCATTAATCGGCCGGCACTATTTTCGGGATAAGAGAGGGTTTTCTCTACTTCAATACGCTGTTCGGTTGGAATCGCATCCAGCAGCTTTTTCTGATCGGCGCGATTCAAATCCTCAATAACATAGACCGCATCGTCGGTATCCAGATCCTGAATAACGTTCGCGCTTTCCTTGGTGCCGAGAAGCTGAATCACCTCCTCGCGCAGGCCTGATTCCAACTCCACGAGGATATCGGGGTCGAAGCCCTTGCGAATCAAATTGATGAATTGCTTGCGCTGCTCCGAATCAATCTGGGAAATATATTCCGCCACGTCTGCCGGGTGCAGCGTGGAGTAAAGGTCCAAAACCTGAATCCGATCGCCCTTCTGCAGGGCTTGCGTCATGGCAATTGCCTGCTCTTCGCTAAGGCCGAAATCGCGTTCGGGTGTGGCTTCGTTTTCGAAGTCCGTATCCGTCGCGTAGGTGGTGGTTGGATCGGCCATGTGATTCCTTAGTGGTGCGGTCGAGAGGACTTGAACCTCCAAGCCTTGCGGCACAGCGACCTCAACGCTGCGTGTCTACCAGTTCCACCACGACCGCACATATCTCTGGTTTTCGTCTCGGCAAACTTGGGCTATAAACAGGAAATCGCATGGAAAATCAAGCTATGAATGATGTGGAATGGAAAATTTCTGCCACGCCCATACCCTACCTGGAAGCGGTGGCGTTTATGGAAACGCGCGTCGCCGATATTCTTGCCGCAAAAGCGCCGCCAACCATTTGGCTTTTGGAGCATGAACCGCTCTATACGGGCGGCACTTCCGCCGAAAAGAAGGACTTGCTGAATCAGGATCGTTTTCCCGTTTATGAAACGGGGCGCGGCGGGCAATATACCTATCACGGGCCGGGGCAGCGCGTCGCCTATGTGATGCTCGATGTGAAAAAACTATTCGCGCCGGCAGCGCCGGATATACGCAAATTTGTCTGGCTGCTGGAAGAATGGATTATCGCCACACTTGTAGAATTCGGTGTGACCGGTGAACGGCGCGAAGGCCGGATCGGCATTTGGGTAAAAACCGGTGAGAGCGAAGCCAAAATCGCCGCTATCGGTATTCGGCTGAAGAAATGGGTTTCGCTGCACGGCATCGCGATAAATCTAAATCCAGATTTGGCACATTACGAAGGTATCGTGCCCTGCGGTATTTCCGATTACGGCGTGACGTCACTGCATGCGCTCGGCAAAAAAATAACCATGGCCGAGCTGGATCAGGCGCTACAGAGAAACTTTCGTAAAATTATAGGCCGCAACGCGAAATAGCGGTTGCCAATTCTTTGGAAGCCGCCGCTAAAATCTGCTCTGTCGTCGAACCGAGATCGATACTTCGGCCAATCACTTTCATCAGTACAGAACGCGCGGTTTCCGTATAGCAGCGCACTTCCTTAAGTGCCTTGGCACCTTGCTTTGCCGCCGCCTCGTCCATCGCCGCCCACAAACCGATAAGCTGCGAAATCGGGTTAAACTGCGTCGGCTTTCCTTCCATGAAAAGCTGGAAGTTTTTTGGGTCAGTACCGTGACCGGCATCATAAACTGCGCCGTTTCTGCCCATAAGTTTCGAATACACCATCGCCGGGTTCAAATGATACATCGCCGCAATATCCTGGAACACATCGCCGTCGTAATTGAGCGTCAGCATTACGAATCCGCCGAGATTATTTTTGCGATTCACCAGATGCATCGCGCCTGCATCCGAAAGCATTACGGAAAGCTCGTCGGCAATTTCCGCATCGCGGAAACGATCGGCGTAACTCCGGCCCTTTTTATCGCGGAAGCGTTTGCTGGATTTATAATTACCCTTTTCTTTTTCAACCTTCAGATCAACCTTGCCATCCTTCACAATGAAGGAGAAATCGCCGCCGTAATACACGGCTTTGATGATTTCGCGTGCGGGTTGCTGGTATTTAAATGCCGTGCCTTTATCCACCCAAATCGGGTAGCTACCTTCTTTGAGCGCAAAATCAAATGCGTATTCCGCCATATGCGCTAGGTTATCCAAAGGTGTGGAAAAGAAGGTGAATGCGGAATCTTTCGCCACATCCATTTTCAGTGTTTGCCGTATCTTGCCGTCCTTGGAGGTAACGGTCACTTCCGCCACGCTATCGCGATCCGTCAGCACATGTTTTGCCGCATACGGGTCGCCAAGCGGGTAGCGCATAATTGTCACCGGCCCGCGATAGGTCGCCAGCGCCGTGCGGGGCAACAATACGCCGCGCTCAATCACATACCCATCCAGCGCTTCGCGCAGAATATGGTTCGGCGAACGCTGGTCGCCATGTTTTAATTTTTCCGCCTGTTCTTTATTCACCGTGATGGTCTGCTCTTTGAAACAGACGCCGGTTTCCTTCAGATGTTTTACCGCATCCTTCACCACCGGGTCGCCGGGGCGATCGCGATTTTCTACCGAGAAATCAAAAAATTTCCATGCTTTTGTATCCACATAAGGTGCCACGAGAAGTGCAAGCGCGCCGCGCTTATCCTTCATCTCGAGCCCTTTATCCACGCCGCGCATAGAAGCGCTGCTCATCTCTTCACCACCGATATACGTCATCGGCGCTGCTTTCACTTTTGCCATAATTCCTCCCTGAAATATGTGGCTAGTATTATTTTTTCTCCGACTTTTTCCCGACATTCATC
>CAYPXJ010000042.1:10453-13375 GCA_964414595.1 uncultured Rickettsiales bacterium | reverse complement strand
GCACTTCGCGCATCAAAAAATAGCGCACAGGGTCAAGACCGAATTCGGCTACAAGCGAAAGTGGATCAATCACATTTCCTAAAGATTTAGAAATTTTTTCACCTTCATTGGTCCACCAGCCATGCGCCATAATGCGTTTTGGTAAAGGCAGATCTGCAGCCATGAGCATCGCCGGCCAATAAACGGCGTGAAAACGCAAAATATCCTTACCAACGAGATGCAAATCCGCCGGCCAGAATTTTTTATAAAGTGGGGCATTTTCCTCTGGGAAACCAAGCGCTGTAAGATAATTTGCCAGCGCATCAATCCACACATACATTACATGCGAAGCTTCACCGGGCACGGGTATGCCCCAGGAGAAAGTGGAGCGAGAAATGGAAAGATCCTTAAGCCCGGATTTAACAAAACTGATGACTTCATTGCGGCGGGAAGAGGGGGCGATAAAATCCGGATGGTCGTTATAATAATCGAGCAATTTTGTTTCAAACGCCGAAAGTTTGAAGAAGTAACTTTTCTCTTCCACCCATTCAACATCGGCTCCGGTAGGTGCTTTTCCGTTTACTAACTCGGATTCCTGGTAATAAGCTTCATCGCGCATGGAATACCAGCCGGCATAAGTGCCGGAATAAATATGCCCTTTTTCAGCGATACGTTGCCAAAAAGCTTGCGCACCCTTGATATGGCGCGGTTCCGTGGTTTGGATAAAATCATTGTTGCTGAAGCCCATGATTTTTGCCATCTCACGAAAATGCACAGCAAATTCATCGACATATTGTTTAGGATGTTTGCCCGCTTTTTCTGCCGCTTTCATCACTTTCTGACCATGCTCATCGGTGCCTGTCAGAAAATGAACATCGTAACCATCCAGGCGCTTGAAGCGCGCTAGAACATCGGCTGCCAGAGAGGTGTACGCATGGCCGATATGCGGCTTGTCGTTGACATAATAAATTGGCGTAGTGACATAAAAATTTTTACTTGGCATGGTTACGCCGCGAAATGCTGAAACGTTGCGATAGAAACGGACTTTTTATCAAGATGGACGCGTGAAGTGGCTTCGCGCCATGTGCTGTGTAGTTGCCAAAGTTCCTGCCAATTTTGGGCTGGATTTGCGCGGATTTTTTCAAAGAATGGGCTTTCTGCAGGGTGCAAAACAGGTGTAGGAAGATTTGCTGCCACTGCCTGAGCGCGGGCAAGTAATGTGTCCATCATGTACGTGTGCATAGACCACACACCATCTTTGAAAGCAATCGTCTTCACTAGCGCATGTAAAGCAGAACCCTTGATGCGCGGATATTCGCTAAGCACTTCTAAAATCTTGGCATAATGCTGATACGCGTTTGCAGCCAAAAGCTTAAGTGCAAAACCGGGCGAACCTTGCGATACGGCGGCATAAAAATCCAGCTCCCTCGGATCCGGCAATGAAGATGTTCGTGAAATAATATCTGTAACTTGATCGGTCGTAAGCGGGCGGAACTGAAAACGCTGGCAGCGGGAGCGAATAGTGGGAAGAAGTTTCCCCGGCGCGTGCGTTACTAATATAAGTAGGCCGTGTGTTGGAGGTTCCTCCAGAATTTTCAGCAAAGCATTAGCTGCTGCTAGGGTCATTTTTTCAGCGCCATCAATAAGCGTGATTCGCCATGGTGATTCGGCCGCGGTCATTTGCATGAAGTCCGTAATTTTTCTTATACTATCCACGTCAATTGTTTCGCCTTCTTCCGCCTCAACGATATGTACATCGCTATGATTACGATTAAGCACGCGGCGCACCACATCTTCATTTAGATGTGTGGAAGTAGCGGCAGGATGATCGTTAAACAGAGAAAAACTATCGGCTTCCTTTTTGGGTGTTGAGGCGGAAAGCAACTGACATGCTGTTTTGAGAGCCATAGTCATTTTGCCTATACCTTGTGGGCCAGAAAATAGAAGCGCATGCGGCAACTTGCTTCCGGACATCAGAGAAGAAAGGCGCTCTTCAAGGGAGAGATGCCCTTGTAATGCAAAGATATCAGACATTATTGCAACGTCATCTTTGCGCTCTCAACAATGACTGGAGAAAGCTTGAGTTTGTAATACTGATTCAGTGTATCAACCATTTGGCGATGAATATCTTCAAGCTTTTGGCTTGCGTCAATCACGATGCAGCGGCTGGATTCCTGATGGGCAATGGCTAAAAAGCCCTCGCGCACACGGCGATGAAAAGCCAGGTTTTGGGATTCATAACGGTTTTTGCCTTCCCGCCGCGAAGCTGCGCGCTTAAGGCCCGTTTCGGGGTCAATATCGAGAATAAAAGTTATATCGGGCAAAATGTCGGCTACGGTAAGGGAATGCAAATGTTCCACCCAGATTTCACCTAATTGGTGACCGTAACCTTGGTAGGCAACGGTAGAATCAGTATAGCGGTCGCATACAACAATTTTTCCGTCCTTCAGTGCAGGGCGAATTACCTGCTCTACATGTTCCATGCGGGCCGCGAAATGAAGCAGTGCTTCGGTGCGGGGAGTAAGTTCATAATCCGGGGAGAGGAGCAATTCACGAATGGCCTCTCCTGCACGGGTGCCGCCAGGTTCTCGTGTGAGCACGGCCTCGGCACCAATATTAGAAAGGCTTTCTGACAGCAAGCGCATTTGGGTTGATTTACCGCTGCCTTCACCTCCCTCAATGGTTATAAACTTTCCTGAAGACATTAATCTCTGCCAAGAATGCGATTGATGTTACGCCCGATGCGACCCCAGAAGCCGAGTGGACTTACATCTTCCGCTGCATAGAGCGGATACGTATGGGCAAGACCATCAGGGGTGGTTACCGTAAGCTCGCCTAGAGTTTGTCCGCGTTGAATGGGGGCGGGAGCAGGGCTGTTAATCTTAAGCTTAGCTGTTGCGCCTTCGAGTAGATTGCCAGGGCGGTACGGCAAGGTCATGAATA
>CAYPXJ010000042.1:9021-10443 GCA_964414595.1 uncultured Rickettsiales bacterium | reverse complement strand
TTGTAATGTTGCGCCGACTGTTTGTTTATCACCAAACCATACAGGAACCTGATCTAGGACATCAGTTTCGTTAAACAGCGTTACGTTACGGGTGCTTCGATAGCCGTATTCCAGGAGATTTTGCGCCTCACTGAGGCGTTCATTCTCGCTTTTAAGGCCATTTACTACACCCACCAGGCGGCGACCGTCCCGAATGGCGGAAATGGCAATACCATAGCCGGCAATTTCTGTGTGCCCTGTTTTGAGTCCATCAACGCCCAGATTTCGTGAGAGTAAGCCATTTCTATTAGGCTGCGTAATGCCGTGATAGGTAAAAGATTGCTCAGAAAAATAAACATAATATTCCGGAAAATCCTGAATCAGGTATTTGGAAAGTGTCGCTAAATCCTGAGCGGACATATAATGTTGTTCATCCGGCCAGCCGGTAGAATTCATGAAATGGGAATGTTCAAGTCCAAGTTTTTTAGCTGTGTAATTCATTTCAGCCGCAAAAGCTTCTTCTGTGCCTGCTATGCCTTCCGCCAAAACAATACAGGCATCATTACCGGATTGCACGATAACGCCCTGAATTAAATCCTTAACTGCGATTTGTTGACCAACAGGCACAAACATTTTTGAGCCTTGCATACGCCACGCTTTCTCACTTACTTGCAGAGGTGTATCCAGCGTAAGTTTTCCCTGCTTCAAACGATCAAACACAATATAGATCGTCATAAGTTTACTCATGGAAGAAGGGTACATTTTTGTGTCTGCATCTTTTGTATAAAGGACGTCACCGGTTTGGAAATCCACCAAATAGGCCTGCTTTGCTTTCGTTTCAAAATTTTCGGCCTGCGCTGTGGCAAACGTTAGCAATAGCGAGGCGGTTAAAATAAATTTCTTCATGATCTCCTCTCAAATGTAAAAGCGTCTTTAAAACCTTGTTCCCTGATAATTTTTGCTAAGTCTTCGGCGTCGCTGCGTGTTTCTAAGGGGCCTACATTAACTTGGTAATGGGGCACACCCTTGATATCGTGCATGCTGATAAAAACATCGCCTAGGCCGCGCACATTGTAGGATGCGGATTTGGCGTTATTTTCGTAACGAAAGGTGCCGATACGCACAAAATAATTTGTATTTTTTGCCGCTGGTTTTGTTTCAGTCTCTTTGGGAAGTTTCCAATTCAAATCTGCAACCTGTACTTCGCGCGCTTTCGCCGGAGCGGAATTTTTTCTAGGCGGCTCGATGCCAAATAGTGAGGCAGTTTCACGATGCAAAAATTGTACACGCACTTTGGCAGTTCCTTTTTGCCAGAAACCAAGTTCCTGTGCCGCGCGCTTTGAAACATCGATAATACGATTTTCTGCGAAAGGTCCACGATCATTCACACGAAGTACAAGAGATTTTCCGTTTTCAAGATTAGTAACTTTTACCATGCTAGGC
>CAYPXJ010000042.1:6592-9011 GCA_964414595.1 uncultured Rickettsiales bacterium | reverse complement strand
ATGCTAGGCAGTGGCAGAGTGCGGTGCGCAGCGGTAAAAGCATATTTATCATAGCGCTCGCCGTTTGCTGTTTGTTTGTTGTGAAATTCAGCGCCATACCAAGATGCGATGCCAACTTCGTCGTAATTTAAATCCTCTTTCGGCGTGTACCATTTTCCATTGACTTGATAAGGTTTGCCAACTTTATAAAGCATGCGATTTCCATCAGCAGTTGATGTATCGATGCCCGTACGGCGCTCCCATGCTTGATTACTGCTCACGCAAGCAGTCAGTAATAATAACAAAGCGGCGGAAAAAACTTTATTGCTTAATCGCATCGGAAAGTTTTCCTACAGCAGTAGCAAAATAGAGCGAACGATTCCAGCCCATAATGGCGCGGTAATTATCCGTAACGAGATAGGTGTGGCCAGCCGGTCCGCCAGGTTGAATGAGTTGTGCCTGAACAAAATCGGCAGGCAAACTATGTTTGGTGGAAGCGGACTTAATGCCCTGTTCTTTCCAAAACGAGACCGGTTTCATAATTTTGCCATCGTCTGTTGTCACCGTCGTGCTGATGAGCTTGGCATCAAAATTTTTGGGTAATTTAACCTGAACACCCCAGGGCTTAGATTTATCCCATCCCAGTGTTTTCATATAATTCGCGATGGACGCGAGTACATCTTCTTGCGTGTGCCAGATATCAACTTTGCCGTCGCCGTTTTGATCCACCGCATATTTGCGGTAGCTGGATGGCATAAACTGCGTTTGCCCCATAGCGCCAGCCCAAGAGCCGCGCAAATCGTCCGTATGTAATTTCTTTTCATCAAGGATGTGTAATGCGGCGAATAATTCTTCTTTGAAAAGATCGCGTCGGCGGCCCTCATACGCGAGTGTTGCTAATGAATTTACAATTCGGTAGTTGCCGGTGATTTTGCCATAAGATGTTTCAATGCCCCATAATGCGGCAACCACTTCCTTAGGCACACCATAGGTTTCTTCAATTTTGTGAAACAATGTTTTGTGTTTGTTAGTAAGTTGCCTGCCTTTTTGAATGCGCTTTGTGCTAACGACACCACGAATATATTCTGAAAAGCTCTTGCTGCTCTCCGGCTGTTTACGGTCAAGTTTAATAACTTGCGGGTCAAATTTGAGCTGACGGAGCATGGATACGGTAGCGGGAGAAAATTTTTCTTCCGCCTGAGGGAGAACTTCTTTTTCCATCCAGCGTGTGAAGCCATCTTTAGGTAAGCTGGCCTCGGCCTCGGTGACAAAGCCCTGTGCCTCAATTTCTGGTTTTAAGTGGGGTGTTTGAGCGAAAGAGACTTGGCTGGTAGCCATTAGAACGGCGGCGCTGAATACTATGGAAAAATTGCGTGTCATCCTGACATCCTTTCGTGTGCGCGCTATTTTGCGCGAATCAAGCTTGAATAGCAACTTTTTTTGGGCAGAATTTCACTATGTTTCAAACTATTATAAAAAAATACCACTTTCCTATTGGTGAAATTGCGATAGCGAAGGGGCTTATAAGCAAAATTAACGGGGTTTTGACCTCGCGGGACTTGCGCGTGACCGATGCAATCATCCACCGGGCGTTAGAGGGCCCCATTTTTGCAGAGCCATTGCTGATACTCCCCGATAGGGTCAAGCCTGATATGAAGACGGTAGCAGAAGTAGAGCAGGCGTTGCACGGTTATGAGCGCTTGGTTGCCATCGGGAGTGGTACGGTAAATGATATTTGTAAATTGGCAGCTTTTCGTGCGAATAAAAAATATATTTCCGTGCCAACGGCGCCTTCTATGAATGGCTATGCTTCTGGCAACGCATCGATAGAAGATGGTGCTATCAAGAAAAGTTTTGCCGCCGCTCCCCCACAAGCGATCTATGCGGATTTAGATATTATTACGCATGCGCCGCGCCGCATGGTTCAGGCCGGACTCGCCGATTTACTATGCCGCACAACTGTACAAGCGGATTGGCTGTTAGCGCATTTGCTCTTTGATAGTATTTACCGCGAAGAGCCCTTCGATTGGATAAAGGAGCAGGAAGCATATTTACTTAACAATTCGCTCAAGATTGCGGAGCAAAATCCCCAAGCAATAGAAATACTCATGCAGGGATTGATACTATCTGGTCTGGGGATGTTGCTCTGCGATGGGAGTTATCCAGCAAGTCAGGGTGAGCATGCGCTGGCGCATTACCTTGAATCGAAACATCCGAAAATACATCAGTATTTGCACGGCGAGCATATTGCCGTTACGAGTATTGCGATGTCGGCTTTGCAACATCATATTCTTGAAACTGAGCCGGAACTTCCAGCAAAATCCTGGCAGGAGATTGCGCAAAAATTGCGAGCTGTCATGTTACCTAAAGGCCAATTACAGGATGTGCTTCTGGAAGCGGGCTGCCCGATACAGGCAGAAGATATTGGCCTTACCAAAAA
>CAYPXJ010000042.1:0-6582 GCA_964414595.1 uncultured Rickettsiales bacterium | reverse complement strand
ACCAAAAACGATATGGACGAGGCGCTTAAAAAAGCGAAACATGTGCGCGAACGCTACTCGTTTTTGAATCTTATTTAATTGCTTTTAGCGGCGATTTTTTTATAGCGCGTAGCGTATAGGCTGCCTGTGCAATGGCTTCCGCATCAAGGCCAGCCTGGTGAATCTGGGCTTCAGGTGTATCATGTTCCATAAATATATCGGGGAGGAAGAGGCTCCGGAATCGTATTTTTTCCAATAAGTTTTTCTGGCTTAAATACTGCGCCACATGCGAACCGAAGCCACCAATTGCACCTTCTTCTACTGTGATAAGGGCCGCATGGTGTGTGGCTAAAGATGTAATGAGTTGCTCATCAAGTGGTTTAGCAAACCGCGCATCGGCAACGGTTGCGCTGATGCCTTGTTTTTGTAGTAAATCAGCCGCCTTTAGTGCATCAGAAAGCCTGCTGCCATAAGAAAGGATTGCGATGTCGTTTCCTTCTCGAACCACGCGGCCTTTGCCAATGGCGAGAGGTTTTAAAATTTCCGGAATGGCAATGCCTGTGCCGGTTCCTCGCGGGTACCGGAATGCGCTCGGCGCATCGTCTATCATTGCAGAAGTTGCCACCATTTGCGCCAGTTCTGCTTCGTCCGCCGCTGCCATTAAAACCACATTTGGCAAGGTAGCAAGATAAGTAATATCAAACGAACCTGCATGCGTTGCGCCATCTGCGCCGACAAGGCCCGCGCGATCAATAGCAAATCTCACGGGTAATTTCTGAATTGCAACATCATGTACGACTTGATCGTAGGCGCGCTGTAGACACGTAGAGTAAATGGCTGCAAAAGGCTTGTAACCTTCCGCTGCAAGACCTGCCGCGAAAGTAACGGCATGTTGCTCCGCTATTCCGACATCAAAACAGCGTTCGGGAAAAGCATCGGCGAATTTATCAAGGCCGGTGCCAGAAGGCATGGCGGCGGTAATCGCCAGAATTTTTTCGTCGGCCCGCGCCAGGCGAATCAGGCTCTCAGCAAAAACCTGCGTGTAAGTAGGTTGCGATGCAGATGCTTTTTTCTGTTGCCCCGTGACTACATCAAACTTTGCGACAGCATGGAATTTTTCTTTTGAAGCTTCAGGGGATTGGAAGCCTTTACCTTTTTCCGTCACCACATGCACGAGCACTGGCCCATCGCCTTTTGCATCGCGCAAATTACGAAGTACGGGCAGTAGGTGGTCCAGATTATGACCATCAATAGGGCCAATATAATAAAAGCCCATCTCTTCAAAGAAATTGCCACCGGTCATAACATTTCGTGCGAAATGTTCCGCACGACGCGCGACATGTTCAAGGGGCTGCGGTAGATGGCTGGCAACTTGCTTAGCGGCGTGACGCAGCGAACGGTAGGGCTTAGATGAAATCAGCCGCGAAAGATAATGGCTCATTGCTCCAACGGGGGGCGCAATAGACATATCGTTATCATTAAGAATTACGATAAGACGTGTTTTCATAAAGCCGGCATTATTCATGGCTTCATACGCCATGCCAGCGCTCATCGCGCCATCGCCAATTACGGCGATAACATGATTATTTTCCTTTTTGAAATCGCGTGCCACGGCCATACCAAGTGCAGCGGAAATGGATGTGGAGCTATGGCCAGCACCAAACGCATCGTAGTCACTTTCTTCTCGGCGCGTAAAGCCGGATACGCCCCCGCCCTGGCGTAGCGTATCCATACGCTCGCGTCGGCCTGTGAGGATTTTATGCGGATAAGTTTGATGACCCACATCCCAAACGATTTTATCTTTTGGTGCATCGAATACCGCGTGAAGCGCAACCGTCAGCTCAACAACACCTAAGCCTGCGCCTAGATGGCCGCCAGTTTGCGCGACGCAATGAATTGTTTCCTGCCGCAACTCGGCGGCAAGTTTTTTTAACATGTCATCGCTCAAGGATTTCAAATCCTGTGGCGATTTTATGCTGTCCAGAAGGGGTGTCTTAATCATGCCGATGTCATAGAGAATATAGGCCTAAAGGTCAATAATTTCCCGGATTTCGGTAGTCAAATTCCGGTTGCGAAGGAGGCTGGAGCACCCTAAAGTAATGTGCCATCATGAGCTATGTTTCCGAAAGTCTGCTTCCCGGTGAGGAAGTTATCCATCAGGCGAAATTCCACTGGGCGGTGTATCTGCCTGGCGCAGTATTACTACTTTTTTCCTTCTTTTTTATAGGAAGCATTTTATTCGCTGGCTTTGCTTTTTTGGCCGTTTGCCTAATGATTCGCGCGTTTATTTATATCAAGACGACGGAATTTGCCATCACCAACAAACGTGTGATTATTAAGGTGGGATTTATTCGCCGGTTTACAGCCGAGTTGCAGCGTAATCGCTTGGAAAGCCTTAATCTCGAACAATCGGTGTTGGGGCGTATTCTGGATTATGGAAGCATAATTGTCAGTGGCACAGGCACCAGCAAAACTATTATTCATTCTATCGATGAACCCGTTGAGTTTCGCAAAAACATACTCGCTTTAGGAGACGCTACATGATTCCCCGCTATTCCCGCCCGGAAATGGTTGCCATTTGGACGCAGGAAAATAAATACCGTATCTGGCGTGACATAGAAGTGTATGCAGCCGAAGCTATGGCGGAAGAGGGGATTATCCCGAAAGCATCACTGAAAGTTATTCAATCTAAGACACCCAAAAGTTTTTCGGCAAAAGATGTGGCGGAAATTGATGATATCGAGAAAGTTACAAAACATGACGTGATTGCGTTCCTTACATTTGTAGAGCGTTTTGTGGGTAAGGAAGGGCGTTTTCTCCACCAGGGTATGACAAGCTCCGATGTTTTGGATACGGCTTTAGCTGTGCAGCTTAAACAGGCTAGCGATATTTTGATTAAGGGTATTGAGGATTTGCTCGCGGCGCTAAAAAAACGCGCCTTCGAAACCAAGCATGTTATGTGTATTGGCCGAAGCCACGGAATTCACGCTGAGCCTGTTACGTTTGGTATCAAGTTTGCGCGTTTCTATGCAGAATTTTCTCGCAATTTAGTGCGGTTAAAAGCGGCGCGTGAAGATATATCAACATGTGCGATTTCTGGTGCAGTTGGTACATTTGCCAATGTGCCCCCGGTTATTGAAGAATATGTCGCGAAGAAATTAGGCTTAAAGCCAGAGCCGGTTTCCACGCAAGTGATCCCCCGGGATCGCCATGCAATGTATTTTGCCACGCTCGGCGTTATTGCGGCGTCTATTGAAAATGTAGCTATTGAAATTCGCCATCTTCAACGTACCGAAGTGTTGGAGGCGGAGGAATTTTTCTCCAAAGGCCAAAAGGGCAGCTCGGCTATGCCGCATAAACGTAACCCGGTTTTGAGTGAAAATATTACTGGTCTGGCGCGTGTGGTGCGCGGATATGTGACTCCGGCGCTGGAAAATGTGGCCCTCTGGCATGAGCGAGATATTTCCCATTCCTCGGTAGAGCGTATGATGGCGCCGGATGTCACCGTTACATTAGATTTTGCCATTAACAGGTTGAAAAATATAATAGAAAACCTCGTCATATACGATGATAATGCCCAGCAAAATCTGGATAAGTTGCACGGGCTCATCTATTCACAACGTGTGTTGCTTGCGTTAACGCAACAAGGCGTTTCCCGCGAGGATGCGTATCAGCTCGTGCAACGTAATGCGATGAAGGTGTGGCAGGAGCGAGCTCCTTTCGTGGAATTGCTGAAGAAAGATAAAGATGTCACCCGGCATCTGCCAGCAAAGGAACTCGAAGCTTTATTTGATATTCGCTATCACCGGCGCTATATAGACACGCTGTTTAAACGCGTTTTTGGCGCAAAATAGATTCGGTTACGGAAATGATGGAAGTGGCGATCGGCGAAAAGCCGCAGGATCAATATATGATTGCAAAGGAACAAAAACTGCCTGAAGTATGGGTGCTTTCGGACGAGCGACCGGGGCATACCAATCAATCTTTGGGTATTGCAGAGGCACTTGGCTGGCCTTTTGTTATTAAGAAAATAGTTTATAATACAATAAGTAAGCTTCCGAATTTAATGTATCATGGAACATTACTAAGTGTACCTAAGACGGTGCGTGATCATATCGCGCCGCCATGGCCGGATATTGTAATTGCGGCGGGCCGAAAACTTGCGCCTATCGCTGCTTATATTCGCAAAAAATCGGAAGGAAAAACCTTTGTCGTGCAAGTGATGTGGCCCGGCCAGCCCGCAAAAGATATGGATGTAATTGCGGTGCCCTCGCATGATGTTATTGCCGACCATGCTGCTGTGATGACGCTTTTGGGAGCCCCCAATCGTGTGAACCCGGATTTTCTGCAAACCGAAGCGGCGATATGGGAGCAGACTTTCAAACGTTATAAACAGCCTTATATAGCGGTGCTGGTTGGTGGCAAGACGCGGGTTCGCAATATGCGTGTACAGGATGCGGTGGAGCTGGCGCAGCGCATCAATGAGTTTGCCTCTCCACTGCGCGCTTCTGTGTTTATTACTGCCAGTGGTCGCACGCCGCCTGAAGCGATAAAAGCACTTGAGAGTGAGCTGCGCGTGCCTGCCTATGTGCATGATAACAAATCGCGCGCGAATCCCTATTATGGTTTTATCGCACTTGCGGATTATATCGTGGTGACGGGTGATTCAGTTTCAATGTGCTCGGAAGCGTGCGCATCTGGAAAACCGGTATTTATTTTTTCACGCGAAGATTGGTTGCCCGCCAAACATCAGCGTTTTATCGACACGCTTCTACACCAGGGATATGCTAAGTCTTTTGTAAAAGAAAATTTTGAGCACTACTCTAAATATAAGCCGCGGCGCCTAGAAAATACGGTACAGCTAGCAGGCGCTGTAAAACAAAAATTTTTGCAGGCACATCCAGAATTTTCCGCTTGATTGCAAGGCAGGCGCGGTTTACAAAAAATTTCCACTAACCTTGGAGGGTTACTCATGAGCGTTCTTGTTAATAAAACAGCACCGGATTTTACGGCAAAGGCTGTACTCGGCGATAATACGATCAATGAAAAATTTAATTTGAAATCGTATCTCAAAGGTAAGAAAGGCATTCTGTTTTTCTATCCGCTCGATTTTACCTTTGTGTGCCCTTCGGAAATTATTGCGTTCGGCAATCGTTACGACGAATTCAAGAAGCGTAAAACGGAAGTGATTGGCGTCAGCGTCGATTCGCATTTCACGCATATTGCCTGGAAGAATACGCCGGTAAATCAAGGTGGCATTGGCCAGATTAAATTCCCGTTGGTTGCTGACTTAACAAAGAATATTGCGCGTGCCTACGACGTGCTCATCGATGATGCGATTGCACTGCGCGGCACGTTCCTTATCGATGAAAATTTCGTGGTGCGTCACCAGGTGGTGAATGATCTGCCGCTCGGCCGTAATGTGGACGAAGCGATTCGCATGGTGGATGCGCTTGATTTCCATAATCAGCATGGCGAAGTGTGCCCGGCGAACTGGAATAAAGGCGATGCAGGCATGACGGCGACTGCTGATGGCGTTGCTAAATATCTGTCAAAGAAGGCATCTTCGCTTTAAGGGCAGGGGCTGGTTTTCCGGCCTTACGCTGCTTATATTATTCCTATGACAACACATAAAACCAATGTGCTGATTATCGGCTCCGGCCCTGCCGGCTACTCGGCGGCGATTTACGCCGCGCGCGCCAATCTGCAGCCTATTCTCGTTAGCGGTATGCAGCCGGGCGGGCAGCTTACTATCACTACAGACGTAGAAAATTACCCCGGTTTTGCTGACGTGATTCAAGGTCCGTGGTTGATGGAGCAAATGCAGAAACAGGCCGAGCATGTCGGCACAAAAATTATTCACGATCACATTGCGGAAGTGGATTTCAGCAAGCAGCCTTTTATAGCAAAAGGTGAGTCGGGTGACGTATATGAAGGTGGCTCGGTGATTATCGCAACGGGCGCACAGGCGAAATGGCTTGGCCTGCCAAGTGAAGCGAAATTTCAGGGCTTTGGCGTTTCCGGCTGCGCGACATGCGATGGATTTTTCTTTAAAGGTAAAGATGTCATCGTTGTCGGTGGCGGCAATACGGCAGTGGAAGAGGCGCTCTATCTCACCAAACACGCGCGTAAAGTGACGGTGGTTCACCGCCGCGATAGTTTCCGTGCGGAAAAAATTCTGCAGGATCGTTTGTTCAAGCACCCCAATATTGAAGTGATTTGGGATTCCGCGCTGGAGGAAGTGGTTGGTACGGAAGAACCGCTCTCTGTTACAGGTGCAAAATTAAAAAACACAAAAACGGGGCAAATCAGCGAGCGCAAAGTCGATGGGATTTTTATTGCCATTGGCCACAAGCCCAATACGGATATTTTCCAAGGCAAAATTGATATGGATAAGGAAGGTTATATCCTCACCAAGCCCGGCACGGTGAATACTAATATTCCCGGCGTCTTTGCGGCGGGCGATGTGCAGGATAAAACCTATCGTCAAGCCGTTACGGCTGCGGGCACAGGCTGCATGGCCGCGCTGGATGCCGCGCGTTTTCTTGAAGCAAAAGCATGAAGCAGCTTATTTTCGATAGCTTAAGTTTCCTTGTTATATAC
>CAYPXJ010000041.1:10180-13605 GCA_964414595.1 uncultured Rickettsiales bacterium | reverse complement strand
CGGAGCCGGGCGAAGGCGAAAGCTGAAACAGCGTATCGTGAATTTCCTTGACCGTATTAATTTTAGCAAGCAAATCGCGGCTGAAACTTTCCGCGTCGTTATAGCCCATGAAGATTGCAATCTGGCGGAATTGCTCCGGCTCTTTAGGGAGCGTATGCGTTTGTTCGTCCGCCACCATTTGCAAACGATGCTCTAGCTTGCGGTAGAACACATAAGCTTCGCTAAGTATCGCGCGGGTTTTGCCGTCAATATGGCGACGATTTTCCAGTTCACGCATCGCGTCGAGCGTACGCCGTTCGCGTAAGTTCGCCTGCTTTCCGCCCCAGATAAGCTGCTGGGTTACGGCGAAGAATTCGATTTCGCGAATGCCGCCGCGACCGATTTTAATATTATAACCGGGCAGGGTGATAGATTCGCCGTCGCGGCGGCTTTGAATCTGGCGCTTGATGGAGTGAATATCCTGAATCGATTCGAAATCGAGATAGCGCCGCCAAATAAAATCTTCGATGAAATTCAGGAAACGCGCGCCCGTAGCAGGGTCGCCGGCGACGTGACGCGCCTTAATCATCGCGGCGCGTTCCCAGTTTTGACCGACGGATTCGTAGTACGCTTCCGCCGCGGGCAACGAAACGGCTGGCGGCATGGAGGCTGGGTCCGGCCGGAGGCGCAAATCGACGCGGAAGACATAGCCCGCGCCGGTGCGCTGCTGTAAAATATTAGAGAAATCGTGCGTGGCCTGATTCAGAAATTGTTGCAAAGTGAGGCGGCCGTGGTACGCAATTTTGGTGGGGTCGTAAAAAATGGCGAGGTCGATATCGCTGGAATAATTGAGCTCCTGCGCGCCAAGTTTACCTAAGGCAAGAACTGTGATGCCGCAATTTTCCAGCCCGCCCGGAATAGCGATAAGTTTCTTTTTATAGCCTTGATTCAGCACATGATGCAGGGCGAGTTGAATGGCGCGGTCGGCAAATTCCGAAAGGGCGTTGGTGACGGTAAATACGTCCCAAAACTGGCTGATATCCGCCACAGCAATAAGCAGAGCAATACGCGCCTTGGCGCGACGTAATTGCTCCATCAGGGCAGCTTGTTCGAGATCCTGGTTTTTGAGCGCATCGAGCGCCTGATAAATATCCAAACTAGCCGCCGCCGGCCCTTTTTCACACAAAATGCGAAACCAAGCGGGGTCGTTTTGCACAATACGGCTTAGATAAGGGCTATTGCCAAGAATGGCGTCGAGAAGGGCTTTGCCGGTAGTATCTTTTTGTAATTGCTTGAAAAATTCGGCCTCCGGGCCTTGTTTTTCCGCCAGAATATCGGAAAGCCGCACCCGCACCGATTCCGGGTGGGCGGCTGCAGGTAGATTTTGAGGGTTAAGCCACGATAACATAAGCATGACTACGTAATCGATTGGCGGAAAGAATAAAAGCGATATTACACTTGCATCTCAAGCTAAATTGGCTTAAAAGATGCGCCTCTTACGAAGGATTGTGTTATGAAACAAGGCGTTCACCCTGATTATCACTACGTTACCATCAAAATGACCGATGGTACCAGCTTTGTAACCCGTTCAACCTGGGGCGCTACCGGCGACCAGATGACTCTGGACGTGGACCCGCTGACCCATCCGGCTTGGACGGGCGGTACCGGCTTTGTGAACGAGCGCGCAAGCCAAGTGGCGAAATTTAATAACCGTTTCGCCGGCCTTAACATCGGCAAAAAAGCTAATTCCTAATATAACGATCGTGAATATCGACCGTGGAACGCACGGCGATGTTTTCGTAATGTGTCCGCAGCCATTCTTCTGCGGCCTGACGTCCCGCATCACGCATATGCGTTAAAAACTGCCAATCCGCATTCAATTTGCTGGCATTGCCAAGACCGCGCATCATGTCTTCCGCGTCGATCGCGTGCATGAAAACATATTTATAATCTTTGTGCGAAAGCGCATTCTTTTCAATCATGTGGTTGATAAAGGAAATCATACGCATGCTATCAATCAGCGCGCGGTTGAAACTGATTTCGTTAATACGATCCATAATATCCTGCGAAGTACGCGGCACATCGTCCGCACCCATCGGATTCACCTGCACCAGCAAAATATCAGACGATTCACACCGGCGGATGAGGGGATAAAGGCTGGGGTTCGCAGAGTAACTGCCATCCCAATAATGCTCACCGTTAATTTCCACGCTTTTATAAAGATAGGGCAGACAGGCAGAGGCAAGCAACGCCTCAATGGTCAGATCTTTGCCCGCAAAGATTTTGGATTTACTGGTTTTGACATTCGTGGCGTTGATAAAAAGTTTTTTCTTATTTTCACGGCTGAGACGATTAAAATCGATCAATTCTTCCAGCACATCTTTAAGCGGATTCAAATTGAAGAAATTAAACTGATAGGGCGACATCATTCGCATCATGTAATCCATGGCCATGTACCCGGGTGCCATGAAATCCATGCCGGAAAAAAATTTATCCACCATCGAGGGGTTTAAGATATCCGCCGAGATGCTGATTTTTTTCCAAAAACTTTCCAGCAGCTCTTTGGCTTTGGCGCGATCGCCGGTGGAAAGGCCATAAGCCAGCAAGCTGCCATTAATCGCTCCCGCGCCGGCGCCGCTAATGCCTTCCACATCAATACGCTCATCTTCCAACAGATAATCCAGCACGCCCCAGGTGAAGGCACCATGGGCTCCACCGCTCTGCAACGCCAGATTTAGCGTTTTTTTCTCTCTTGATTGATTTTGCACTTTCGCCTCGCTCCGGAGGTTTCTATACTGCCTATCATTATACCTTACAAGCCTCATTCCATGAAGCGGGAATCCGACTCTCTACCACACGTTGTTATCTATACAGATGGCGCTTGCTCCGGAAACCCCGGGCCGGGCGGCTGGGGCGCGATTTTGCGCTATGGTGCGGTGCAAAAAGAACTTTCGGGCGCGGAGAGTATTACAACCAATAATCGCATGGAATTGATGGCGGCGATTGAGGCGCTGCGCGCGCTGAAAAAGCCGGCGAAGGTAGATCTTTACACGGATAGTAATTATTTGCGCCAAGGGATTACGGAATGGCTGCACGGTTGGAAGAAAAACGGCTGGAAAAATTCAAACAAAAAGCCGGTGGCGAATCAGGATTTATGGTTGCTGCTCGAAGAGGCGGCGGCAAAGCATCAGGTAAAATGGCATTGGGTAAAAGGCCACTCCAATCACCCCGATAATGATGCGGCGGATGCGTTGGCGCGCGCCGCCATTACCAAACTTGCGCTTTAATTTCTGTTTTGTTTTTTCGGCAAAGTGATTTTCACACGCGTGATCTGGTTGCGCGTTTTTTTAAGAATTTCAAAACGCAAACCAAAGAAGCGGAATTTTTGTCCCATCTCGGGAATTAAACGCGCTTTGTAAATAATAAGGCCGGCGAGGGTGCTGGCT
>CAYPXJ010000041.1:0-10170 GCA_964414595.1 uncultured Rickettsiales bacterium | reverse complement strand
CCGGCAATTTAAGATCCAATTCACGGTTCAAATCGCGCACGGTGACACTGCCTTCAATCGCATATTCGTTAGCAGAAAGTTTACGGATGCCGGGCGTGGTGATATCGTGCTCGTCTTCAATTTGGCCAACAATTTCTTCCAGAATATCTTCCAGCGTTATTAAACCTAGCAGCACGCCATATTCATCTACCACCAACGAAAAATGATTTTTCTTGGCGAGGAATGAAGTGAGCTGTTTTTTAAGTGTGGTGGTGCGCGGGATATACCAAGGTGTACGCAAAATGGCTTTCAGCTCCTGCTTGCTGATGGGCTGTGCATGTTGACGCGTGAAGCGCAGCAAATCTTTGATATGCAAAATGCCGATAATGTTATCCGGGCTTTTTTGGTAAAGGGGGATGCGTGTATAGGTGCTTTCCATCGCATCGTGCATGATTTTACCAATCGGTGCATCAATATCGATCATTTCGATATTTTTACGGTGAATCATGATGTGGCTAACTTCGATTTCTTCGAGGTCGATGATACTGCCGAGCATATCGCGATCCTTTTTCACCACGATGCCTTCTTGGTGATGCAGCTCAATCGCGCCGCGCAGGATATCAAGGCCGGTCATATCAAAATCGGGATTGGGTTTGAGATGCAGAACTTTACGCACCGCTTCGGTCATAAAACGCAGCGCATTGGTGATGGGCCTCACAATAAAAATAAATGGATACAGAAAGGGAGCCAGGAAAAGGGCAAAACGTTCCGGAAAACTGAAAGCAATGCTCTTGGGCAGCACTTCTCCAAACATCAAAATAAGGATCGTCACAACCACCGTAGCGATGGCTACTCCATTATCGCCAAAAATTTGAATCGCAAGGGCGGTGGCCATCGCGGTGGCGCCTGTATTCACCGCATTGTTACCAAGCAAAATACCGCCAATCAGGTTATCTTTATTCTCTCGCAGCTTCGTTACAAGTTTGGCCCGCTTATTGCCCTCTGTTACCAGTTTATGCAGCTTGGCACGGGAGATCGCGGTGATGCTGGTTTCGCTGGCCGAAAAAAACGCCGAGCAGAATAAGAGCCCAACAAACGAAAGCAGCGTGAATAAAATGGAATCTTCCATAGATTAAAGATTTTGCTGCCAGATTTTTTGGATATCCGCGGCACGGACATCGCGCGCGACAAATGCCTTGCCGATGCCTTTCAGCAAAATGAGAACAAGCGTGCCTTTTTCTGCCTTTTTATCTTTATACATAGTTTTCAGCAGCATTGAGGCGGATAGTTTTTTACCGGTTGGAATTTTATACGGCAGACCGGAGGCTTTCATGTGTTTGACAATACGCTCCGGCGTGGTTTTGTCGCATAAGCCAAGATGCGCGGAAAGATCGGCGGCAAGTTTCATGCCGATGGCTACGGCCTCACCATGCAGTAGTTTTCCGGAATAGCCAAAGGCTGCTTCCAGCGCATGACCAAACGTATGACCCAGGTTGAGGAGCATACGCTCGCCACTTTCTTTTTCATCACGGGTGACAATGCCGGCCTTTGCCTCGCAGCTTATTTTCACCGCCTGCGCGATGAATTTTGGCTTGAGTGAGAGGACATCACGATGATGTTTTTCAAGCCATGCGAAAAATGCGGAATCATTGATAAGCCCATATTTTACGATTTCTGCATAACCCGCGAGCAATTCGCGTTTGGGCAAAGTTTTCAGCAGTGCAGTATCTGCCAAAACGCACATAGGCTGATAGAAACTACCAATAAGATTTTTGCCGTGGGCGCTGTTAATGCCGGTTTTTCCGCCCACAGAGCTATCCACCATCGCCAGCAGCGTGGTGGGAATTTGAATGAAAGGAATCCCGCGCAGAAGTACGCTTGCCGCAAAACCCGTGATATCGCCAATTACACCGCCGCCGAGTGCGACAAGCGTTGTTTTGCGATCAATCGTAAGTTTAAGAATTTGCTCCAGCAATTTTTGAAACTGGGCATAGGATTTCGTTTTTTCACCCGAGGGCAGAATGATGCTTTGATGCGCAACGTTGCTTTTAGTTAGCGCATTCTGCAACGTTTTAAGATGGCGTTTAGCAACTTCGGTATCCGTAATGATGACGACGCGTTTTTGCGGCAGAAGCGGTGCGATAAGCGCGCCCGTGCGCTTCAGCAAATCGGCGCCGATGAGAATATCATAACTGCGCTTACCCAGCGCGACGGTGACACGATGCGGCTTCATAATTTCCAGATGATTTCATCGACTATTTTATAATGCGGACCCTGGCCGCTATCTACGACAATTTCGGCTTCTTTGTAGATGGGATAACGTTCTTCAATCAGTTTGCTTAAGATTTGGCGCTTATCACCTCGCTCCAGAATAGGGCGATTTTTTTTGCGGCTCACACGTTCTACCAACACTTCGAGATCCGCGCGCAGCCATACAGAAATAGAATTTTCTAAAATCATTGCGCGGGTTTCGTCATCAAGAAATGCACCTCCACCTGTGGCGAGCACAATCGGTTTATCCTTTTTAAGCAACCCGGCGATGGTTTCCTTTTCCATGCGTCGAAATTCTTTTTCACCCAGCGTTTCAAAAATTTCGGCAATCGACATGCCGGCTTTATCCTCAATCACTTTGTCAGAATCCTTGAAGGGGATAGAGAGTTTGCGTGCAAGCCGCCGGCCTACTGTTGTTTTACCTGCGCCCATAATGCCAACCAATACAATCGGTTTTTCCGGCGTGTATACCATTGCTTTTTTCTTTCCAAACGAATAGAGATAAGAAGTACAACGAACACGGAGGGATATCCATGAAATTTTTGTTCATTCTCATTGTGCTAGCTGTTGCTGGCGGCCTTTATTATTTAAGCCAGAAACCGGAGGCGCCAACTACGCCTGTTGAAAAATCGCTCACGAATGAACAATTTAAGGATAGCGCTCCGGCTGCTGCGCCCGCAGAAGCGCCGACAGCGGAAGTTCCCGCTAATGCTGTGCCTAGCGCCGAGCCTGTTGTGCCGCCTGTGACCGAGCCAGTTGCGCCAACCGGTGAACAGGAAGTTCAGGAAGATATTGCGCCACCAGTTTCACCGCATACGGGTGATCAGGTGCCTGCGGAAGTGATGCCGGGCAGTGGTGCGCCGACGGGTGAACCGCTGAATCAGCCTTAATTGTGGTTGGTCAAGACGCTGAAAAGCGGCTGATTGATAATTTTCTAGAAATGATGGCGGCCGAACGCGCTGCTTCCGCGCATAGTATTGCTGCGTATCGCCGGGATTTGCAGGATTTTCTATCGCATGGTTCGCTGCGCGATGCGGATACCGAAAATCTAACCGCGTATTTTCAATCGCTGCATCAGAAGAAACTCGCGCCGAGCAGCGTGAGCCGAAAAATTTCGGCGTTCCGGCAATTTTACCAATTTTTACAGAGCGAGAAAATTCGCGCCGATAATCCCGCGCGGCAGATCGTGCGGCCAAAAGCGGCGCGGAAACTTCCGAAAAATCTTTCGGAGGAAGAGGTGAAAAATTTACTACAGGCGGCGGAGGAAGATACGCGTTTTGCCGGTGTACGGTTGCACGCGATGCTGGAAATTATTTACGCGTCCGGCCTGCGCGTGAGTGAGTTGGTGCAGCTTAAAATGGCGATGCTGCGGCGAAAAACTTCTGGCGAGTTGGAGCCGTTTTTACTCGTGCGCGGCAAGGGTAATAAAGAGCGCGTGGTGTTGCTCAACGCACCGGCGGTGAAGGCGCTGGAGGCGTATTTATCTTTGCGCGAGAAAACGCTCGCTGGGAAAAAATCGCTCTGGGTGTTTCCCTCGATGGGTAAACGTAAAGCGAAAGGCGATAAGCCAATTTCGCGGCAGAATTTTTTTCTGGAGTTGCGTGCGCTCGCCGCACGTGCGGGCATCGACCCGGCGCGGATTTCGCCGCATGTGATTCGTCATTCGTTCGCGACGCATCTGCTGGATCATGGCGCGAATCTCAAAGTGGTGCAGGAGCTGCTCGGCCATTCCGATATTTCCACGACACAAATTTATACGCATGTGGCGGGAAAACGGCTAAAACAGGTGGTTGAGAAACATCACCCACTTGCCAAAGGTTCGTCATGATAGAAATTTCCGGGCCGGAATTTCCGCCCGCTAACGGTAATAAACCAAAACAGCTCGTCGTGATTTTGCATGGCGTTGGCGCGGACGGTGATAATCTTATTGACCTCGCCTATTATTGGTCGCGCGCGCTGCCGGATGCGCATTTTGTCGCGCCAAACGGGCCGGAGCGTTACGATATGCTGCCGCCGGGATATCCGGTGACGGGCTATCAGTGGTTCAGCTTGCAGGATCGTCACCCGCAGAAATTGTTGGAAGGTGCGCGCCGGGCGGAGCCGATGCTAAATGCGTTTATCGATGCGGAACTCAAAAAACATAATCTCACGGCGAAGAATCTGGTGATTGCCGGATTTTCGCAAGGCGGGATGATGGCGCTATTCACCGCGCTGCGTCGCAAGGAGGCATGCGCGGGCGTGATGGTGTATTCCGGCGCGTTGGTCGGGCCGGATTTGCTGGCTTCTGAAATCAAAAGTAAACCGCCGGTGTGCTGGATTCACGGCGAGCAGGATGAGGTGGTGCCGTTTGGTTTGATGGCGATGGCGGAGCCGGTTTTGAAAAATTATGTGACGCTGGAAACCCATGCGCGGCCGGGCCTCGGCCATTCGATTGATATGGAAGGGCTGCTGATTGGCGAGAAGTTTTTGCAAAAGGTTTTTGCGTAATTACAACGTGCCGGCGATGATTTTTTCGCGCAGATTCTTCATCCAATCCTGATAAAATTGCAGATTATGCCAGGTGAGCAGCATCGAACCGAGAATCTCGTTCGATTTCACCAGATGGTGCAGATACGCGCGCGAAAATTGCGCCGCCGGTGAGGCGACGCGCGCATCGAGCGGATTCGGATCCTCGGCATATTTCGCGTTACGAATATTGATAGGGCCGTCATGCGTGAAGGCCTGGCCGTTGCGGCCGGAGCGCGTTGGAATCACGCAATCGAACATATCAATGCCGCGCATCACCGCGCCGGTTAAGTCATCTGGTTTGCCGACGCCCATCAAATAATGCGGTTTATTTTTCGGCAGAAAATCGACGGCGTAATCGAGGACTTCGAACATGGTTTTCTGCCCTTCGCCGACGGCGAGGCCACCAATCGCATAGCCATCGAAATCGATATCGGTAAGCGCGTGGGCGGAAATTTTGCGCAAATCTTCGTACATGCCACCCTGCACGATGCCGAAAAGCCCGTGGCCTTTACGCGGCGTATAGGATTTTTTCGAGCGCTCCGCCCAGCGCAGCGAGAGCTCCATCGATTTTTTCGTCACATCGTGCGTGGCCGGGTGCGGCGTGCATTCATCAAAAATCATCGTGATATCGCTGCCGAGCAGATGTTGAATTTCCATTGAGCGCTCGGGCGTGAGTTCATGCGAAGAGCCATCGAGATGGGATTGAAACGTGACGCCGCGCTCGGAAATTTTGCGCAGTTCGGCGAGCGACATCACCTGATAACCACCGGAATCGGTGAGGATAGGGCCGTTCCATTGCATGAAATGATGCAAGCCGCCGAGCTTGGCGATACGCTCCGCGCCGGGGCGCAGCATCAGGTGATAGGTATTGCCGAGAATAATCTCCGCGCCGGTGGATTTTACCGATTCAGGCAGCATCGCTTTCACCGTGGCAGCGGTGCCGACCGGCATGAAAGCAGGCGTATGAATTTCGCCATGCGCGGTATGCAGGATGCCCGCGCGCGCCTTGCCGCAGGTGGCAATGATTTCAAAAGAGAGGGTCATAGAACGGCATATATAGCAAAATTATACGATATATCAATATGTTAATATGTCATATTGCTGTAACATTTCTTTGGTATTCTTAAGCTGGTTTCTTATGGGCGTTTCAACGGTTGAAATGCGTGTGTTTGGTCTAGTTTGGACTGGAGAATAACGATGGAGGCAATAAAGGAAATTGCCCACCATGGTTTTAAGATTTCGGTAAAACCGAAAGGATCTCGGTATCCCGCGCTGCTTGTGAAAGGTACGTATGATTGGGGTCCAGACCCCAAAAAACCTGATGGACAAGAGCCGCTTTTGTTGAAAGTGGTTGTGCGCAAGATGGGGCGTGTGAATGTCCACATTGAGCGCGACGATAACGAGGTGTTCTATGCGGGTGGAATTGTGGAGATGCCTATTCAGCGCCATTTGGTGGTGGGTATGGATGCTCAGGAAGAATTAGTTCTGAGCCATCGAAGCGGGATTCACCTCCTTACTGAAAAGGGGAATGAAATTCGCATCGCTATTGTGCTTGTTACGCCGGCAAATGCGGAAAGTAATGAGTACAGAAAAATGTAAAAATTCGGCGCTCACTCTTAGAGAGAGCGCCGTTTTTTTATGCGTTTTTCATGAGCAAACACGCGTCGCCATAGGAATAGAAACGGTAATTTTCTGCGATGGCGTGTTGGTAGGCTTCCTGCATGCGCTCTGTTCCGGCGAAGGCGCAGACCAGCATAAAGAGCGTCGATTTCGGTAAATGGAAATTGGTCAGCAGCGCATCCACGGTTTTGAAACGATAACCGGGCGTGATGAAAATATCCGTGTCGCCGGAGAAGGGCATGACATGATTTTTTTCATCGGTTGCTGATTCGAGCAAGCGCAATGATGTGGTGCCGACGGCGATAATTTTTCCGCCGCGTTTTTTTGTTTCGTTTATTTTTTGCGCCGTTTCTTTTGTCACAATGCCGAATTCGCTGTGCATTTTGTGATCGTTTGTATCTTCCACTTTCACCGGCTGGAATGTGCCCGCGCCGACATGCAGCGTCACATAGTCGGTTTCGATCTGTTTTGCTTTCAGCGCGGCGAGTAGCGTTTCTGTGAAATGCAGACCGGCGGTTGGTGCAGCGACCGAGCCTTCCTCGGCGGCGTAAATCGTTTGGTAACGCGTGACATCGGCTGCGCTATCTTCGCGCTTAATGTAGGGCGGCAGAGGAATATGGCCATGTTGTTTTAAGAAATCAGAGAATTTATTTTCCGGCATAGCAAAAGCGATGATAAGTGTGCCGTCAGGATTTTTTTCTTCAATCGTGGCGAAGAATTTATTGAAAGAAATTTTTGTACCAGCCTTCAGTTTTTTTCCGGGTTTACCGAACGCCTGCCAACGTGTCGGTGTGAGTGCGCGCAGCAAGAAAATCTCGATGATTTTTTCATTCAGCGTGCCGAACAGGCGCGCGGGAATTACTTTGCTGTTGTTAAAAATAAGCAAATCGCCGGGCGAGAAAAGGCTTGGAAGATCGCGAATTTTGCGATCTTCCAATGATTTTTGTTTAACGATAAGTAAGCGCGCAGCATCACGCTCCGGCAGAGGTGCTTGCGCGATACGCTCTGCCGGCAGCTCGAAATCAAACGCCGAAACTTTCATCGAAAGAAATTATTTGCCGCCGAGAACGTCCGCCGCAACAACCATGGTTTTTATGCGATCCGGATTAATCACTTGGCCACCCGCTGCCGTATCACCTTTTTTGATGCGGTCGACAAAATCCATACCCGCGATTACGCGGCCAAATGCGGTGTATTGGCCGTTTAGATACGGTGTATCTTTGAGCATGATGAAGAATTGGCTATCGGCGCTATCCGGGTCTGCCGCGCGCGCCATGGAAACAACGCCGCGTTCGTGCGCGATATCGTTAAATTCCGCTTTGAGATTTTTGCCGGAGCCGCCCATGCCCGTGCCTGTTGGGTCCCCGGTTTGCGCCATGAAGCCATCAATCACGCGGTGAAACACGATGCCGTTATAAAAGCCCTGACGCGCAAGTTCTTTAATGCGCGCGACGTGGTTTGGCGCTTTTTCAGGATAAAGCTCGATGACCACACGGCCATATTCCAGATCCATATAAAGTGTATTTTCCAAATTCGCTGATGGCACCTCCGCTGCCGCAACTCCGGTGGCGATACCTATCGCCGCAAAAATATTCTGAACGAAATAGGAAATAAGGGAAACCATAAATTATCCTTTCGGTTTTTTGTGAAGTTGAAAGAGAACGCGTACCATCCAATAAACGAACATGAAGCCGCCGATAACGGCAAGCAGGCCGCCGAAGCCCATCAAGCCCATTGAAATTTGGCCTTTTGCCGTTTCGGCCAGGCCCGGCGTTTTGCGCAGAACGCCATAACCGCCCGACCAGGCGAGGCCAAATATGTGCAGAAATTGACCCAGACCATAGATTACCGGCTGCCACACGGCTGCACGGCTATTGATTTTTTCATAACCCAAACGCGGCAACAGATAGTAGCAAAGGCCCATGAAGGCGAGTGTGATGCCGACAATCGCGCCGTGGTAATGCGCCGGAATCATCACATTAATTTCTTCAATCATGAAGCCAATAACACCGCCGGAGGCAAAGAGAATGAACGAAGCGATAAGGCAATTACGAAGTAATTTTTCGTGCAGGGTGGTGGATTTAAACATGTGCTTTAGGATGGCAAGCACTATCACGAACCCGATCAATGTCACGGCAATACCGCCGCCATGGCGCATTTGCATGGTGAAGAACTGAATGAATTCCGGATCGACGATATCGTGGAATGCAAAAAGTAACGGGCTTGGAATGGCGATAACGCATGAAATTCCGAATGCGAGCAGCAGCAAGCCGCTGCCGGAAAGGACGCGCATCCCAATCGCCGCGCCGAGCATCAGCCATGCTACCAAGAGCGCATGCGCATAAACAAATTGTAACACATGGCCGGACGCCCAAAAAAGATGCTCGTAAAAATCTTGCGGCGTAAAAAGTTGTTTGTATGCCTCGCCCGTAATGGCGAAGAAAGAAAGAATAAGGCAAATCATCGCGCTTAATGTAATCCAGGCGCTGGAGCTGACGGCAAGCCATTCGGCGCTGCGGCGTGACGGTGGACGCAAATGCGTAATTGTGAATTCGGCTGCCTGGCAAAGGATGCAAAGCTGAAATAACCCTATGCCGAAAATGAACCAACCATCTTCGAACATGGGTACATAGTTATTTAGATACGCCGCGCCGCCCTGGTGAAAAGGCGAGAGTGCGATGCAAAGCGTGGCAAACCATGCACCTATAAGGCAGATATAATCCAGCGTTGGGCTACTTTTCTGCTGATAGAGTTTCCACAAGATGCAGGTGCAGCTAAGCATCCATACCAGTACGGAGAGATTAACATGCACCACGAGTGCGGTTTGAAACCAGTCGAGCGGAAAAAATTGCTGCACAAAGGGGGTGCGGGTGGCAACCAAAAGCACGGAAAGCAGGCCAGCCGCCGCAAGCGCCGCTACCGCCAACCACATCCAGCCGCGCAAGATTACCAGTTGATGTCCGGTTGGGTTTTTGGGCGTGAACCCAAGGGTTTTAAGAGCAACTGTGGTGGGCATGAAATGAAAAATGAAGAACCGTTGAGGTAAAACCAAAATACGATTATGGTGCAAAGACTATAATCGACTTTCGTAAACGATGAAACATTATTTTACTCCTCAAGCACGGCCGCGCGTGGTGGCACTCTGGCTTTTTTTCTGCGCATTTTTCGTGGTCGCGATGATTGGGGTTGGCGGTTACACACGGCTAACGGAATCCGGACTTTCTATTACCGAGTGGAAGCCGGTTTCAGGCGCTGTGCCACCACAAGGGGCGATGGAGTGGGAAGAAGCATTTAGGCTTTATCAAGAAAGTCCTGAGTATCAAAAAATTAATAAGGGCATGTCGCTTGAGGCGTTTAAAGAGATTTACTGGGTGGAATTCATTCACCGCCTGCTAGGGCGCACCGTAGGGTTTGTGTTTTTTGCCCCGTTTATTGTTTTTTTGGCTATGCGATGGCTAAGGCCAGCACTTTCAAAGCAGCTGTTGCTGATATTTGTTCTGGGTGGATTGCAAGGCGTGGCAGGATGGTTCATGGTGAAAAGCGGACTCGTGGATCACCCGGAAGTCAGCCATTACCGGTTAACCTTGCATTTGGGATTGGCGTTTTTGATTTTTGGATTTTTATGGAGCTTGGCGCTTTCGATATGGCAACCGCGCGTGCCGATACCGACGTTGCAAACCCATCCAGGGCTGAAAAATTTTCTTACTCTCGTTGTCGGTGCGATTTTTATTCAGGTGTTGCTCGGCGGGTTGGTGGCGGGCCTGAAAGCGGGCCTTACCTATAATACATTCC
>CAYPXJ010000040.1:0-13802 GCA_964414595.1 uncultured Rickettsiales bacterium | reverse complement strand
AACGTATTTCGTGAAACGCCATGTGACTACTCCAACTCCGCCAAAATTGCATGCGCCCGCTGAAACTTTCCGGCGCGCGTGCCTGTACAAGATCGCTTTCCAGATAGCGCAAAAAGATGAGTGTAAAACCGGTTACCGAAAGCGCCGCATTATCGAGAAGCGTGTATATATGATTCATAATATCGAAACATTTCGCGCTCGATTTATCGCGCGTGCGCACATCGATCGTGAGCTGCATACGCACGCGTTTTTTCGCGACATTATTATTTTGATCTGCACTCGCCGTACTCACGAGCACATAGGGATGCGCTTGTGTTTCCATACCGTATTCATGCACCGCGAGCGCGAGCCCGCCGAGTGTTGCATCCGCACGCAACGCTACGACCGCTGCATCACGCAGCGCTTTGATTGCTCCATGCGCCATGACTAGATCCGAAAGCTACGATAAGGTGAATAAAGTGCACGCGAATGCGCCGGCAGATCGGCATTCTCGCGGCGATTTTCATACATTTCAGCAAGATGCGTGAGCATCGCTTGCTTGATAGGCGCAGGCACAACAGTGGCGGAGCCGTACCCCGCAACATACGTCACGGCGATGATATGGCCGAGTAGCGGCGTATCAAGAATCAGGCGATCTTTATTCACCGCGAGATAATAATTCGCTGCTGCGATTGTCGTTTCAGAATTATCGCGCGCAATGACTTTTACGCTGGTGATCGATTGCACCGGGCCGTACGGCAGCGGAAAAGACGATGGCACAAAATCATGCACGGAAAGTTTCCAGGTCTGCGTGATAAGCGAACGCGCGAGATATTGCTCCGCCGATTCGCGCGCAATTTGGATGAGCCGCGTCAGATGCGTATCTTCACCGCTACCGGTGATACGCAGATAATCTTTCACTTCGGCGAGTGTCACCGGTTCGCTTGCGGGCGGTGTGATGCGCTCCGCAGCGGGTAGATTCGTGTAGGTCATTTTCTTCTCCTTTTTTTGCGCCAGCCTCTCACCGGCGCGGCCGCGCCTGTGGCTAAAAACGCACGCGCGAGATGCGCAGCTATTTCGTAGGTTTCTCCGCGGCGAAATTCTTTGGCGCACGTATTCTCTTCCACGCCCCAGCGTGTTTCCAACATGCGAACACGCATGTTACAAATTACGCCCCGCGCGTTGAATAAAGCGGAAAAACTCCGAAGCGACTTGCGTTTGGCTAAGCCCAAAAATATCGCTCTGACGCCGCCCGCCGAGCGCGCCGCGCAGGATATCGCTAAGAATCGAGCTGCCGATGTCGCCTCTTTTATCGAGTTCGTCGCGTAAGATTTTTTTGATGCCTTCTTCCAAGCGGCGTCGCGCACGATCCTGCAGACGCTCTACTTCACGTTCCACACGCTCTTGCGCGCGCGCGACTTCTTCGTCGATGGCACGGTTTGCTGCATTTTCAAAATCGCTCGGCACGTATTTTTCTCCAAAAATAGGCAAGGCTGAAGATCAGGAAAATCACCCCTCTCTCCAGCCTTGCGCCGCACCTAGATCAGGGGTGCATTGTGGGGTTCGGATTTCACCACGCTCACGGCAAATTTACTACCCGTGGAATGCGTGCCGGTAAAATCGACATTGATGCGCACATAGCGCTTCGCGCCGATATAGCCGCTTGCATAGACCTTGGATGCGTCGGTCGCATCATCGATGCGTGCATAGACGCCCGTCTCAGAGCCAGCGGAAACCGTATCGCTCAAATCGCTTGCCAGAACATCGACAAAATTACCGGAAACGGTATCGTCGCTATGCTGTACCTGGAAATCGATCTTATTCGCCGAAGCAACCGTATCCGCATCGCCGAACGTACCCATGTTGGTGACAAACGTAATCGCTTCCACACCTTGCGTATCAATCGCTGCGGAAACGGTATCCGCGTTATAGGTATTGGGCGCGAGCGCCTGAATGACTTTGAAATTGTGTTTATCTAATTTCGTTACCATATGCCGCTCCTTACGCCGTTGTCATTTTGAGAAGTTTAATCGCTTCGAAATTCACCACATCGCCGCCCACACGTTTAGTTGTGTAGAAATTGACGAACGGTTTATTCGTAAAGGGATCACGCAGAATGCGAATGCCGGTGCGATCCACAATCTGATACGCGCGGGCGAAATCACCCACCGCGATGGAAAGATTATTGGTCGTCGGATCCGGCATATCGGCTGCCTGAACAACCGGCACGCCAAGCAGCGTATCCGGCGCACCTGCCGCAAGACCCGGGCTCCAAATATATTGGCCGGTCAGCGCTTCCTTGATGAGGCGCACTTTTTGTACACTCGCGCGATTCATCAGGAAGGTTGCCTTTTGCGCATAATCTTCTTTCAGCGCGTAATAGGCGTTGAGGAGCGAATCGCCGTTGATGAAATTGGAACCGCCTGCAGAATTAATCTGCTCGATCTGGCCCCAGGCAGTGCCCGCCGCGTAGGTCAGAATACCGCGCGGTTTGCCAATACCATCGCCATTAATGAATGCCGCATTTTCTTTGCGCGCAAACACATCCGCGATTTTTTCCGCAAGCCAGGATTCGATATCCACTGCAGCGTCATCGATGAGCTTCTGCGTTGCCTTCGGCTGCGCGTAAAGCTCATGTACCGGGATCATTTTCTTGCCGACTTTCGGTGTATTGGTATCGGTAGAAATCGGATTTGTTTCCGTTGTCCAACCGGCAAACGCCTCGTCCGTATCCTCAATCAGTTCCATCGCATCGCTGGAAATCACATCCACCGAGGCAAGCATGCGCATCGGTGACGTTTCAAACACCTTGTGAATAATTTTATCCGAAAGTTGCGGCGAAACGAGATAGCCGCCATCCGGATCCGATGCGATCGAGAGTGCTTTTTTCTCTAAGTTTGGTAAGTCGCCTTCCACACCTTTGCGCAGATAATTGCAGAATGCTTCTTTATATTCGCGCATCGCCGGGTCGGTGAGTTCTTTGGTTTCATAACCAGAAAAACCGGGGCGTGACAGCGCCGTTTCCATACGATCCAAGCGCGATTTATAATTATGCATCGCGGTATCGATGCGGCCCAAATGATCCAGCGTGAGCGGATCGGCAGCACCTTTGCGCTCAATTTCTTCAATGCGGCGTTCGTTCACCGATTTGAATTGTTCCCACGCGGAGCCAAGCGCGTTGACGCGCCGCGTGATTTCCGTTGCAGTCATATTTTCCTCTTTTGTGTGTTAAAAATTTTAGCGCGTGAGAATGCCAATGGCACGATCCAGCGCCCTCAGAAGCTCCGTCTCGCCCGCATCCCGCGGAGACGATTCATAGCCGAAGCCTTTGGCGGCAATCGTGCGCGCCGCCTTGCGCGTAAAACCTGCATCCCGCAGGAAATGTTCAAATTCGCGCAGCGTCGCCGGCAGGCTTTTGACAAACGTCACACCCGCCTGCGGATGCGCGGGGAACGTGACTAAACTCACTTCCCACAAATCCACATCTTTGAGATAGCGCACACCGTGCGTATCATATTCCGATTCGCGCGCCGTATAACCAATGCTAAGGCCGTTAATCGCGCCGGATTTGAGCAGCGCATAAGCCTCGCGTCCACGCCCAACATCCATCAACAAACGTCCGCGTACGAATAGCCCGTGCGTATCTTCTTTGAGTTCATCGATCACACCGATCGGCTCACGTACATCGTGCTGCCAGAGCAATTTGATATCGCGCGCCAATGCATGTTTGAATGCGCCGGGCAGCACAATATCCTGCTGGTTATCGCGCGTGTGAAACACGCTCGCATAGCCGTGAAAAACACCCGCTTCGTTCAAACCATTCAGCGCGAGCGGAAATTCTAAATGCACTGCGCTCATATGCCCTCCGCGAGTGTTGCGTCGTCGAGCGGTGAAAGCCCGAGCATACGCCGTTTTTCGTTCATCGTAAGGAAGCTCGCATTTTCCACACGTTCCCAAATTTTATCGCGACGTGCAGTGAGCGCGCTGATCTGATCAAGATCAAAACTTAACGCCAGATTCTCACCAAACATCGGCGTGAGCCATTGATTGAGACTATCGCGCAGATGGTTAATGCTTGGAATCACCGTCTGTTCCCACAACGCAAGCCGTGCTTCGGCAAGATTGCTATACGTATTATCGCCCGGAATACCAAGCATTTGCGGCGGCACACCGAAGGCAAGCGCGATGTCACGCGCAGCACTGTTTTTCGATTCAATAAAATCCATATCTTTGGGTGAATGGCTCATCTCGCGCCACTCGAGTCCGCCCTCTAAAAGCAGTGGCCGACCTGCGTTACCCGGCCCGCTAAAATGATCCTCCATCTGTTTTTTCAGACGCGTATATTGATCTTCGTTCAAATAAGCGGAGCCACCCTCGGGCGGCATTTTGACCATCAACGCACCGCTCGGCCGCGCGCCATTTTGCAGAAGCGCCTGATTCCATTTCGCCGCTTCGTTATGCTGATCGATGCTGTACGCCGCCGCTTCAATCGGCGAAAGGCCATACCAATCATGCAGCGGATGAAAATTACGCAGATGCAAAATATCCGAACGCCCCGTGACGCGATCCACCGCAAATTGACGTACGCGGTCGCCTTCCTGATATTCGTAAGCAAGCGGCATGCCGTTTTTTCCGGCAATGATTTTGACCCGATCCGGGCGCAGTAAATGCAGCTCGAGCGGCGCCTCACCCTTGGGGCCGATTGCCAGAATAAACGCGTTGCCGCCGATGAGGCGGTACGCATGCAGACTTTCGAAAAACGCCGTACCCGCTTCTTTGGGATTTGGCATAGAAAGAAGTTTAAGCAGCGGGTGCATTGTGATCGCATCCTTGCGATCTTCGCACTCGCAATGCAGTTGCCACGGCACGCTCGCCGCCGCCTGCGCAATCAAATTAATCGAGCGGTAAGCGATAACGTTTTTAATGTAGGCTTCATCCGCAAAGCGATCGTACTCGCGCGGTGTCCAGACTGGTTTACCTGGCGCACTGATCAGCGAATCAAGCGGTGTCCAGCGCCAATTTTCAAATAAGGAATATTTTTTGGTAGCAGCTTGCGGTTGAAAATAATTTTTCATCCGCTGGGAAAATTTTTTCATGCGTGAGATCCGTTTCGTGTCGGCTTTCGGATACAACTTATGCACCCTACAATTTCCGTTTTACGCGGCTTTGCGAAACCCGGAAGAGGTGCAGCGCATATTTTTTTAAGTTTTTTACAGATGGCGCACACGCGGCGAAAAACCCTGCGATTTACGCATCCAATTAATAAACTGGCTAACCGAATCCACCTGATCGTCATGCGTGTCTGCAGGAAAAGAAAGCAGCTCGGATTCGAGCGTCGCGCGCCAGGGCGCATGCAGCGGAAAATAAATTTTTCCCGCTTCGAATACAACGCATGCACGCAGGAAACGTTGCAGTTTATCTTCTTTCGGCGTGATGGCGATAAGCGGCATTTCTTCCGCGCGCAATTCCTGCAGCAGGCTTTGCCCACTCGCTTTATTTTCGATCAGCACCGCTGCGGGCCGGTATTTTTCATATTCCGCAACCACCGCATTTTTCAACTCCGTAAACGGCAGACGCACGCGGCGAACATCAGCCAGATAATATTGATGCTCATG
Source organism: uncultured Rickettsiales bacterium (assembly GCA_964414595.1). Lineage (GTDB taxonomy): Bacteria > Pseudomonadota > Alphaproteobacteria > Rickettsiales > CAIJLX01 > CAYPXJ01. The sequence goes on along the minus strand of CAYPXJ010000040.1, from coordinate 8,208 downwards.
CACCGCCCAGGTGGTGCAAACCGAATAATCGCTGGTGTCATGCAGGGCGATGGCCGTATCCCAACTTTGGTAATAAAGCGCAGACGCAGGAATATCCGCATAGCGAAACCATTGCGGTTTGATGAGCGCGCCTGCTTCCGGCACCGGCGCTTGCTGATATTGCGCGGCGAACACATAGCTGCCAACTTCTTCTTTTATGGCGCTGAGTTGTGATGGCCGCACACGCGCCGCATGCCAGCTTTCGCCCATTTTACGCGCATGATGCACGCGGCCGAAATGCACCAGCGTATCACGCTCTGCCTCGGCAGGGATCACCAAATGCTCCCATGTTTTTGAAGATTTTTGCAGCAAATAACCAGAGAGATCATCGCGGTGTAAACGCTGCATCACAATCACGATGCAGCCTTTGCCAGGTTGATCCAACCGGCTTGCGAACGTATTTTCAAACCATGTGTGGGCAAATTGCCGCATTGTGCGGCTGCTAACTTCTGCCGGATTATGCGGATCATCGACGATGAGAAAATTTCCGCCCTCGCCGGTGAGGCTTCCGCCTACCGATGTCGCCAGACGAAACCCGCGCGCGGTGGTAAGAAATTTATGTTTTTCATTTTGATCGCCGGTGAATTCCATCTCTGGAAATAAATCGCGGTAAAACGGCGCCTCCATGAGCGCCCGGCAATCCAGCGAATGTTTTAGGCTGATCGTTTGCGCGTAACTCGCCGCGATAATACGTTCGGATGGATTATTGCCGAGCAGCCAGGCCGGCCAGGCTACGCTGATGCACTGGCTTTTGAGTGCGCGCGGAGGCATGTTGATAATCAGGCGACGAATCTCCCCGCGCGTACACGCCATCAGATATTCGGCAATCAAATCAATATGCCAATTAGCAAGAAACGGTGTGCCGGGATTGATGGTTGAAAAAGATTTCGCGATAAACGTCGCGAGATCTTCACGCAGGATCTTCTGACCGATGCGGTAAAGACGGGTTTTTTGCATAATTTTTCTTGAGGAAACGCTCCATCCACTCCAAGTCGTCCTCGTTCAATTTTTCGATATCCTGGCGTTTTTCTTTACCAAGGCCCGCTAGCTTACGCTGCTCAGCCAGTAATTTGAGCAGCAGCAGCACCAGCTTGGAATAATCCCCCACAAGCCCGCGGCGCACGGCAGGCGCGGCGTCATGCCATTGGCTTTCCATTTCTTCCACCAGGCCTAAAACCTGCGGTATCGTGAGGCCAATAAGCTCCCGCTGATCTTCCACCACGTGCTTTTTTGAGGTATTTTTCTTGGAAATAGGCGTTTTGCTTGGAATATTCTGTTCTGAATCGTGCGTCATAAAATCCTTATAATTCGCAGGATAAAGGGATTGCTCCGATCCGGAAGCCCGAGACGCTGGATTTTTGCCAAAATTCATAGTATAATGCGATTTATGACCGGGAAAGAAAAAATCCAGAAAATTCAAGGCTTTACGCTAGTTGAACTGGCGGTTGTGCTTACCATTATTGCCCTTATCGCGGGCAGTGCGCTTTCCCTCGGTTCTACGCGTATCAATGCCGCACGCGTGGATAATACGCTGGAGCGCATGGAAACCATTCAGCTCATGATCGATAAATTCGTGGATAAATTTGGCTATCTGCCCTGCCCGGCAAATGGCGCCCTGCCTTCTACCGACGCTACTTTCGGGCGCGAATTGGTGGAGGATGTAAATCCGGGCGCGGGCAACCCGGTGGTGTGCGCAGCTGCCACCCATTCTTCCGTCGCGAACATCAGCGTCGGGGTTCTTCCCGTCACCACGCTCAACCTGAACCCATCTACCATGCTGGATGGCTGGCAACGCAAATTTACCTATGTGATGGACGAACGCTTCCGCGATAATAACGGTGTACAGGGTTTTTCCGGTTCTGCACCCACGACAGAAGGTGCGATTGGTATTGATAACGATGCAACCCATACGCCTCCGGACGTGGTAGCCGAACCAGGACAAGTTACGGGTGCGGTATATGTGATTGTCAGCCATGGTCCGAACGGTGGTTTTGCATGGCGCGCAAAAGGTGGCCAGATGGAAGCGCCGCTTAATACTCTGCCGCTTGAAGTGGCAAATTGCCCGTACGCCAGCGGTACTGCCTGCCCTGGCGGCGACAACCAGCAATATTTCATCCAACGTATGACAGAAAATAATTTCGACGACGTTGTGACCTACCGCTCTTACTGGCAGCTTGCAGACTAAGCACTTTTCTGCTTTTACTGCGGCATGACTATTATTGCCATCGCCTCCGATCATGCAGGTTTCGAACGCAAAGCGCTTCTTATTGAAGAAATCGCGCGCCTTGGTTTTACCGCACTCGATCTCGGCACACATAATACCGAATCGGTCGATTATCCTGATTACGGCAAAAAAGTTGCCGATGCCGTGGCAAACGGCGAAGCCGCACTGGGAGTGGTCATCTGCGGCTCTGGTATTGGGATTTCGATTGCCGCAAATCGCAACCCGAAAATCCGCGCCGCGCTCTGCCACAGCGAAGAAACCGCGCGTCTCGCCCGCCAGCATAACGATGCCAATGTGCTCGCACTCGGCGCGCGCATCACCGATGAACCAACCAGCATTGTCTGCCTGCGCGCCTTCTTAACCACCCCGTTCGAGGGTGGCAGACACACCACACGTGTGAATAAACTTTCTTGCTAAATCGCAGAAAACTGGCTAGAGAGGCTTTTTCAACACTATATATAGTGGTATAAATATGTCAGCAGCCCCTCTTAAGAAGGAATCTTCCGAAACTATGTCCTCCGCTTTTTTCTCTGCCCCACTTTCCAAACAAGATCCTGAAATTTTTGCTTCCATTGAGCGCGAACTTGAGCGCCAGCAAAATCAAATTGAGCTGATCGCGTCGGAAAATATTACCAGCCAAGCGGTGCTCAATGCGCAAGGCTCAGTGCTGACGAATAAATACGCCGAAGGTTATCCCGGCAAACGCTATTACGGCGGCTGCGAATTTGTAGACGAAGTAGAACAAGTTGCGATCGATCGCGCGAAAAAACTTTTTAATTGTACTTATGCAAACGTGCAGCCGAATTCCGGTTCACAAGCGAATCAGGCAGTGTTCGCCGCGCTAATCAAGCCAGGCGATACGATTCTCGGTATGTCGCTCGCCGCCGGTGGCCACTTAACGCACGGCGCGGCGCCAAATCTTTCGGGCAAATGGTTTAACTCCATTCAATATGGCGTGCGCAAAGAAGATGGCCTCATCGATTACGAAGAAGCGGAAAAACTCGCGCATGAACATAAACCCAAGCTGGTTGTGTGCGGCGCTTCGGCCTATCCGCGCCAAATTGATTTCAAAAAATTTCGCGCGATTGCGGATAGCGTCGGCGCATTCCTGATGGCCGATATCGCGCATTACGCAGGGCTTGTCGTGGCGGGTGAATATCCCTCGCCGATCGGTATTGCCGACGCGGTAACGACGACAACACACAAAACACTTCGCGGTCCACGCGGCGGTTTGATTCTTTCGAACAACGAAGAACTCGGCAAAAAATTCAATTCGCTGATCTTCCCGGGCATTCAAGGCGGCCCGCTGATGCATGTGATCGCGGGTAAAGCGGTGGCGTTCGGCGAAGCGCTGCAGCCTTCTTTCAAAACCTATGCAAAAGCGGTGATTAAAAATGCGCAAGCGCTAGCGGAAACACTGATCGCGCGGGGCTTAGCGATTGGTACGGGTGGTACAGATAGCCATATCGTGCTGGTTGATCTGCGCCCGAAAAACCTGACCGGCAAACAGGCGGAAGAAAGCCTGGAGCGCGCCGGCCTCACCTGCAATAAAAACGCGATTCCGTTCGACCCGCAGAAACCGTTTATCACTTCCGGCGTGCGCCTCGGCTCACCCGCAGGCACGACGCGCGGCTTCGGCGAAAGTGAATTCAAACAAATCGGCAACCTGATCGGCGATGTGCTGGATGGTCTTTCCAAAAATCCGGAAAACAACGGCACCGTTGAGCAGGAAGTGAAAGCGAAAGTGCGCAAGCTCTGCGACGCTTTCCCGATTTACCCCAACTAGCGAGGCATTATGCGCTGTCCCTTCTGCGGCAATCACGATACGCAAGTAAAAGATTCACGCCCCAGCGAAGACGCGCAATCGATCCGCCGCCGCCGTTATTGCACCAAATGCGATTCACGCTTCACTACTTTCGAGCGCGTGCAGCTGCGCGAACTCGTCGTGGTAAAAAAGAACGGCGAAAAACGCACCTTTGATCGCGATAAACTTGTGCGCTCGATCAGCATCGCGACGCGTAAGCGCCCGGTCACGCATGAGCAGGTCGAAATGCTCGTGAATAATATCGTGCGCGGACTTGAAAGCCTCGGCGAATCGGAAATTCCTTCCGCGCTGATTGGTGAAAAAGTGATGGAAGCGCTGAAAGAACTCGACCCAATCGCCTATGTACGTTTTGCGTCGGTGTATCGCGATTTCCGCGAAACCAAAGATTTCGAAAAATTCATCGGCACACTCGGTGGCCGCAAGTAAATCTGCTTCTATTTTTAGCGTGAGAGACGAATGCGCCATGCGCTTGGCCGCATCGATTGCGCGCGCGCATATGGGCGCAACAGGCGGCAATCCTGCAGTCGGCTGCGTCATCGCGCACGAAGATGTGATTCTCGCCGCCGCTGCAACCGCGATAGGTGGCAGGCCGCATGCCGAAACACAAGCGATCGCACAGGCTGGTGATACGCACGGCGCAACATTTTATGTCACACTCGAACCTTGTGCACATCAGGGCAAAACACCGCCGTGCGTTGACGCGGTGATTACCGCCAAGCCGCGCCGCGTGGTGATAGGTTTGACCGACCCCGACCCGCGTACGAATGGCAAAAGCATCGAAAAACTTCGCGCACAGGGAATCGATGTTTCCGTAGGATTACTACAGGAAAAAATCACGCGCGATCTCAGCGGATTTTTTTCCACGACTATGAAAAAACGTCCGCATGTAACGTTAAAACTCGCGCTTTCTGCTGACGGAAAAACCGGTATGCCGGGTGCACGCACGAAAATCACCTCACCCGTCGCCGACCGCTTCACGCACATGCTGCGCGCTACGCATGATGCGATCGCCATCGGCGCACGCACGGCGGAAATCGATAAACCTCTTCTCACCTGCCGTATTGCAGGCCTCGAAGATCGATCGCCACAGCGGCTGATTCTTAATCGTGAAAATCTTGAAGCGTTACCGGAGTTTCTCACCTCGCTAAAAGATACGACCCGCCTGCTGGTGGAAGGTGGCGCGAAAACCGCGCAGATCTTCCTCACAGCCGGGCTTGTGGATGAGATATATCTGTTGGAATCGCCGGATAAATTAGGGCCAGAGGCACAGGATGCCGGGCTCGATCTTTCCGGCTTTTCCCAAGTGGATAGCTTCACGCTGGACCGCGATACTATTCGCCATTTCAGGCGCTAAGCTTGCTATTTTAAGGTTTTTGCACTATAAGCGGCCCAACTGTATCAGATGGCCGGATGGCTGCTGTTTGGGCTTGCCCAAATAGAGGAAAGTCCGGGCTCCACGAAACACGGTGCCGGTTAACGGCCGGCGGGGGTAACCCCAGGGAAAGTGCCACAGAAAATAACCGCTCGCTGTCAAAGGCGAGTAAGGGTGAAAAGGGGCGGTAAGAGCGCACCGCGTTTTTGGTAACAGAAACGGCATAGGTAAACCCCACCGGGAGCAAGACCAAATAGGGATAGTGATTCCGCGAGGAATGCCGGTGTTTCGGCGGTTGCTATCCGGGTAGGTTGCACGAGGCGGTTGGCAACATCCGCCCTAGATGAATGGCCATCCCGCGAAAGCGGAACAGAACCCGGCTTACAGGCCATCTGATATAGTTATCTTTCCAGCAAAACGAAATCATCGCGGTGCACGAGCTCCGCGCGGCCTTTAAAGCCCAGCACTTTTTCGATCTCAGCTGTTTTCAGCCCCTTGATACGCGCCATATCTTCCGACGAATAGGCGGAAATACCTTTCGCAAACGGCTTGGCACTGAGGCCGATAATTTCTACCACGTCGCCGCGCTGGAATTCACCGTAAATCTGGCGCACGCCTGCAGGCAGTAAGCTCTTGCCGTTTTTGAGCGCCTGCATCGCGCCTTCGTCGATGACGATTTTGCCGCGTGTACCGAGCGTATGCGCGATCCATTCCTTGCGCGCATTCTGCGGCGATTTCGCGGCCAGAAAGACTGTATGCTTGCCGCCTTTTTGCAGCGCTTTCACCGGGCTCAGCACATCACCGCGCGTGACGATCGTATGGCAGCCGGAAGCCGTGGCGATTTTCGCTGCCGCAATTTTTGTGGCCATGCCGCCCGAGCCGTAGACCGAGCCGACACTGCCCGCCATCGCTTCGATCACCGTGTTAATTTGCGTGACGGTAGGAATATGTTTTGCATCTTTGAAACTGCGCGGATCTTTTTCATAAAGCCCGTCGATATCGGAAAAAAGAATGAGCGTTTCCGCCTCCACCATCTGCGCAACGCGCGCAGCGAGACGATCATTATCACCCACGCGAATTTCTTCCGTCGCCACCGTATCATTTTCATTCACCACCGGCACAATGCCCGCATCTAAAAGCGTACGAAATGTCGCACGCGCGTTTAAATAACGGCGTCGATCTTCCGAATCTTCAAGTGTGAGCAACACCTGCGCCACGCCCCGCTTATGCTTGGCAAAAAATTTCTGATAGGCCTGCATGAGCAACACCTGACCGCACGCCGCGGCGGCCTGTTTTTCCTCAAGCTTCAGCGGCTGACCAGGCGGCGAACCAAGAATATGCCGCCCGAGCCCAATACTGCCGGAAGAAACGATGACGATTTCTTTGCCATCCTTAATCAGGCGCGACGCATCGGCGATGAGCGACTTCAGCCATTCCTGCTGCAGCGAACCTTTCGCACCGATAAGCAGGCTCGAGCCGATCTTGATGATGATCCGTTTTTGTTTTTGCAGCGTGTGCATGGCGAAAATTTAGGTCAGTTCTTCGATTTGTTGATCCGTCAAATTGCCCGGCACAATCAAAACCGGAATATGCAATTTATCGCCAATACTAGCTGTTATCGTCGGCAAAATCCTGTTTTTATTGGTACTGCCATCCGGCGCGGCACCTAGAATGAGCATATTAATATCGTTATCTTCATCCGCGACTTCCACAATTTCCTGCGTGATCACACCCTCACGAAACACAATGCTCGGAATAATACCGCTATGCTTATGCACCTCTTCACAGAGCTGTAGCACCAACTTCTCTGCTTTATCCCAGTGTTCCTTGCGCCAGGAATCCGCCACCGAAAAAAAGGTGTTAAAATCTACGGGATCGATCACATAAATCAGCGCCAAATTCGCACCGGTTTTTTTGGCCTTAATGCAGGCAAATTGCAGCGCGACACGCGTGTGATCTTTTTCATCAATGCACACCAGGAATTTTGGCTTGCTCAGTAGCGATTTACTTGTTTCGTTCATACCTGCACCTCAATACGTCTAAATTCGGCGGAACACAAGGCTTGCCGCCCAGCCCGCACTCAGCGCCAACGCCACACAAACAAAACCGTAAAGCGTTTTATAACGATGCGCGAGATTATACATAAATGCCTCAAACCCCACTTTGCTCACATACAGTGGCGTGGATTGTACAGAAATTAGACGATCTTCATCAAAGAGATACGTCTCCACCGTGTACCATCCGCCGGGAATATTTTCCGGAAAACGAAGGATAGTGCGAAAAAGCGTTTCGCCCCAAAAGGTGACGGGTTTTATTTCACGCGCTACCAACCCGCGCTGCTGCTGATACTCGGTGAGTGCTTGTTCGAATTTCGGCAAATCTTCCATTTTTGCCAGACGGCTGATTTTAAACTCGGGCTGCAAAAGCCCCAAACTACTCAACAGCGATTGGTTAGCAAAGTTGGGCAACGGTTTGCTGGAAGCCACGGCATAAAATGATGGCGATTCGCTAAACACGGCCGATGATGTGTGCATCCAAATCCCTGCTACACGCTCCTTCTGCCGCACAAGGAAATTCTTTTCTGGCCCGCGCACTGCCACCACGATATCCCCCGTATCGCGGCGCGCACCGAACAGCAGAATGTCTATGCCCTCAAAACGTGTATTGATATAGATCGAACGCACGGAGAGATCGGCAATCACCGGTCTGGCCTCAGCCGTCGCGCTGCATAAAAACAGGAGCAGGAGC
>CAYPXJ010000039.1:676-13948 GCA_964414595.1 uncultured Rickettsiales bacterium | reverse complement strand
TCGTCAAACTCATGCAGTTCTTTTTCCACCGCGGCTAGCGCATCGCTACATTCGTTTGAGGCGCGATCCAAGGCAGTAGAAATCGGCTCCACCGCGCCTGCGCCAATCAATTCTTCCAATCCCCGCAGTTGACGTTGCATATGATAAATGCGTGTCAGCACAGACTGATCGCCCTGAAGAATATCCTGAAATTGCGTCAGCAAAGCTTGTGCTTTACCCTGTTGTTGCAATTTTTTTCGGGCGTCCGTGAGCTTGGTTTCTTCCCCCGTTTGCGGGTTGAGTTTGGTGAGTTCATCAACCGCCGCCTGCAGGAAATCTTCCTCATCCTGCGATGCTTTTAGCGCCCCCTCAAGTTTACTCAAAATCTCTTCGCTTTTTTTCCAACGTGAAAAATTTTCCGATGTCCGTGTGAGCAGAGCCTCCGTATCAGCAAACTGATCCAGCACATCGCGGTGCGTCGAAGGTTGCAGCAAGCCATGTTGCGCGTGCTGACCGTGATAAGTCACCAACGCATCGGCAATCTCGCGTAAAAATCCGACACTCACCGCGACATCGTTGATAAACGCGCGCGTGCGGCCATCCTGGTAGAGGCTGCGGCGTAAAATCAGATGTCCATCGTAATCGATATCTTGTTCTTTCAGCAGCGTCAGAATCTGCGGGTTTTTAATATTATCGAATTCGGCGATCACCGTGCCTTTTTCTGCGCCCTGACGCAGCAAACGCGATTCGCTGCGATAGCCAAGCGCCAGGCCTAGCGCATCGAGAATAATGGATTTACCCGCGCCTGTTTCACCGGTTAATACAATAAAACCCGGCTCCAAATGCAACTGAAGCTGTTCGATGAAGACGATATTTTCAATGGAAAGATTGCGAAGCATAAGGGATAAAATACCCTGTATTGGCGCGTCTTAAAAGACCTTGTTGAGCCAGCTTTCGTTCTCCATTTTCGGCACATTGCCTTTCAGCAGGTCATAGCTGCGCTTATACCACGGGCTGTCTGGGAAATTATGCCCGAGAACCGCGGCATATTTCTGTGCCTCGTCCTTCACGCCTAACACCAGATAGGTCTCCGTTAAACGGTGCAACGCTTCGGGTACATGGCTCGTGGTATCAAAATTCTCCACTACATCCTTAAAGCGGTTAATAGCGGCAACGTATTCATTACGAGTCTGGTAATAACGGCCGATTTCCATTTCCTTACCGGCGAGGTGATCGTTCACCAGATCCATTTTTAGCTTTGCGTCACGCGCATATTCTGTATTCGAATAACGATTCACCACTTCTTGCAATGCGAGCTGCGCCTGCTTGGTGAATTCCTGATCGCGTTTCACGTCCGAAATCTGCTCGTAATAACACATCGCGCGCAGGTAAAACACATAGGCCGCTTGCGGATGTGCAGGGTGCAATTTAATAAAACGTTCTAAACCGGCGATAGCCGCGTCGTAGTCGCCCTGGCGATAATGGCCATAGGCTGCCATGATTTGGCCACGCGTCGCCCAGTCGGAGAAGGGCTGCGTACGCTCAATATCCTCGAATTTTTCGATAGCGTCTTTATATTGCTTATTTTGTAGCGCAGAAAGACCATCGTTATAAAGCTCTTCTGCCGAAGCCTGAATGATTTCCTCATCCTTTTTGACGGCTTCGTCGCTGCTACAAGCAACGAGCATCAAACTGATCAAAATGACGAGATAACGAAAAGACATGCCAAGGCATTATTAAGAAAATGCGAAAGCACTGCAATATAAATTCGTGGAAGAATTAAGCCGCGAGAACAGATTGCGCAGAAATATGGCGCGTAGCTTGAAGTGCCGCCAGTTCCGGTGTCACAATTTCGGGGGCAACCATCCGCCAGGCAGAGCGATCGGCAAAAAGGGCAGTCAGTAATTTATGGTTGAGATCATGCCCGGTGCGCACGCCATGCACATGGCCGCGAATATGGGCACCGGCAAGATAAATATCGCCAATGCAATCCAGCGCTTTATGGCGTACGAATTCATCCTGATAACGCAGGCCGCCTTCGTTAAGCACTTTATCTTCACCTACAACAATGGCATTTTCCAGCGAGCCACCACGCGCAAGGCCCATCTCGCGCAGTTGCGCCACTTCGTGCTCAAAGCCGAAGGTACGTGCGCGGCAAAGTTCCGTTTTGAAAGAGGCGCGCCCAAAATCGATATTGTAAGCCTGATGCGCGATCACTTTATTATTAAAATTAATTTCCACGCTTAAGCCGAATTGCGAAGCCGGGGTGAGGGAGGCGCGTTTTTCACCGTCCGTCACTTCCACGGTCTTCAGAATTTCAATGATACGGCGTGGCGCACGTTGCTCTTTTAGGCCGGCGCATTCAATCAAAAAGACAAAAGGTTCCGAGCTACCATCCATAATCGGCACTTCAGGGCCAGAAAGTTCGATGATTGCATTGTCTACATTAGAGCCCCACAGCGCCGCCATTAAATGTTCGGTGGTAGCAACCGAAGCATTGGCTTCGTTCGTGAGCGTTGTGCCCAAACGCGTGCAGGTCACATGACGGAAATCAGCTTGCACCTCATTCGGACGATCGCGTAGATCGCTACGCACGAAGCGAATGCCCGTATTTTCACTGGCCGGATGCAGCGTCATGGAAACCTGCGCGCCGGTATGCAGAGCAATACCGGTGCAGCTAACCGAATGGGCCAAAGTATGTTGCAGTGGGAAATCCATAAAATCCTCACCTATATAGATAGGCGAGAACCCCTAAACGCGCAAAAGCTGTTTTGTTACAAATTGTTACAGGAAACTTGGTACTATTAAAATTCGCTAGAGCGTCAGCGAAAATGCTGGTTCTTGAGAACCGCACCGCAGTGTACACAAGGCTACATGAGGAGCGGAAGCGCAGGGAACCGGCATTTGCAGCAAGCTCTAGTAGAATTTATTAGCTGGATTTTCTGCGCAGATAAGCTGGAATTTCCAACACACCTTCATCCAGCAAATCATCGCGCTGGTCCGGCGAATCGTAAGCGCGGTTTTGCTCCGGTTCTTCCAGGCGCGCGCGTACAGCAGGTGCGGCCGCTTTCTGTGCAGGTGCTGTCACGGCGCCAGTATCCGTAATCTTGATATTTTTGGTGGAAAAGGTTGCCGGGGTCACACGCTGGTCGAGCTCCAGTTCATCGCCGCCGGAAACTTTATTCAACCATGCGCCAATGCTGGCGAAAAGTCCCTTCGATTTCTGTTTGGGTGTTTCGCGCGTACCTTCGATAGAAAGCGTCATCACATCCATTGCCTCATCCAGCTGGCTTTCATCTGCCTGGAAATTTTCAGCCGTAATTTTCGATGCCGCATTTTTCAGGGGCAGGGTCACAATTTTTTCGGAGGAACGGTTATGAGGCAGGCGATCGCGTGCTTCGCCTTCAATGCCGGTGGCAACCACGGAAACGCGCAGCGTGCCTTGCAGGTCGGAGCTATAGGTTGAGCCGAAAATAATATTGGCTTCTGCATCCACTTCTTCGCGGATACGGTTTGCCGCTTCGTCCACTTCAAACAGCGTGAGATCCGGCCCACCTGTAATATTGATCAGCACCCCGCGCGCGCCTTTCATCGATGCGTTATCCAGGAGCGGGTTAGAAATAGCCGCTTCTGCCGCTTCGATGGCGCGGTTCTGACCGGTCGCTTCGCCCGTACCCATCATTGCTTTGCCCATTTCACGCATAATTGTGCGCACATCGGCAAAATCCAGATTGATAAGGCCCGGCATAATCATCAGGTCGGTAATACTACGCACACCTGAGTAAAGCACGTTATCCGCCATCTTAAACGCATCGGCAAACGTTGTGCCTTTATCCGCTACGCGGAACAGATTCTGGTTTGGCACCACAATCATCGTATCTACATATTGCTGTAATTCTTTAAGTCCGGCTTCCGCCGCTTTCATGCGGTGTGCGCCTTCAAACTGGAACGGCTTGGTAACAACCGCAACGGTGAGAATGCCTTGTTCGCGCGCAAATTTCGCCACCACCGGCGCCGCGCCCGTGCCCGTACCACCGCCCATACCAGCGGTAATGAAAATCATATGACAGCCGCGAATCGCATCCTGAATTTCTTCAGCAGATTCTTCTGCGCTGGCTTTACCCACTTCCGGGTAAGCGCCCGCACCGAGGCCTTGGGTAATCGTTTCGCCGAGCTGTATTTTTCGCTCCGCCTTGGAGCCGGCAAGCGCCTGCGCGTCGGTATTCGCCACAATAAAACTCACGCCCTCAAGTTGCTTGGCAATCATATTATTTACTGCATTGCAACCTGCGCCGCCGACGCCAAATACCATGATGGAAGGTTTAAGCAGCGGTTTTTGCGGGATTTTCAAATGCAGGCTCATAGGACTCCTCTAGATATGGTATTCGTTAAAAAATTCTTAAGCTATATATGCCAAAGATCGCAACGCGATGTAAATAAAAATCGGTTAAGGTTTTAAAAATTTTTCAGAAACCATTTTACCGCTTTTTGCATCGAGCCGCCGGAATTTTCGAAGATCTTCACATTTTCAAAGAAACGGTTGGATTCCGGCACGTTTTGTTGTTTTTCCTGATCTTCTTGCGCCAGAAAATGCAGCATGCCCACAGCAGTAGAAAATCCTGGACCTTTGGTTGATTCTGCCAAACCGTCAAGTGGTGTGGGCCGCGCGATACGCACATGTTTATGAAATACTTGGTTTGCCAATTCGCGTATGCCGGAAATCTGGCTGCCACCGCCGGTTAGCACAATACGCGCAGAAAGATGGTTAAGGCCGCTTTTACTGAGCAGTTTCGTAGCATGCTCAAAAACTTCTTCTACACGTGGACGAATAATAGAAACCAACTGCGCACGGGAAATATGCTGTACTTCGTCACTGCGTGTGCCGTCTTCGTTTTCCGTAAGCGGAATATCCAGCATATCGCGTCCTTCCTGCGGTGCGGAGGAGGTGCTTCCATAAAGAGTTTTGATACGTTCTGCATAGGAAATGCTGGTGGAAAGCCCACGCGCGACATCATGTGTGATGTGCATGCCGCCAATGGCTACCGACCCAACAAAACAATTTCGACCATCTTCATAGACGGCAACGCACGTGTTTCCTGCACCCAGATCAATGATGACCGAGCCAAGCTGCATTTCATCCGGCGTAAGGCATGCCAGCGCGGAAGCGAGGGGGCTGGCAACGCAGCGCTCAATACGCATACGGCAGCGTGTCAGCGTATGGCGCAGATTATCCACCACGGCTTTTGATACGGCGATTAAGTGAAAATTCGCTCCTAGTTTTTGCGCGAGCATGCCAAGCGGTTGCTGAATACCACGCGCCTGGTCGAGGGAATAATGCATGGGGATCACATGGAGTAGATATTCGTCAGGGCCGAGTTCGGTTTCCTGCGAGCGACGCGTGAGCAGGCGCAAATCTTCGTCTGTTACCTCACGTCGCGTGCCGAAATCCGTTTCAAGTGTAAGGCGGCGCGAGCGTAAACTGCTGCCGGAAATATTAATGGAAACGGCCCCCAGCGTCACTCCCGCCATTTTTTCCGCCGCGCTGATCGCGCCGAGAATCGCGCCTTCCGCCAGCCGCATATCCATTACCATGCCCGCCTTGATACCTTGCGAGATCTGATGTCCGATACCTAAAACACGAATGGTGCCGTTCGTTTCAATACGTGCAATCAGGCAAACAATTTTGCCATTACCGATATCCAGAACCGCGACGGGTTTTTGCAACATGCTGACCATAGAAGAAGAGGGTGCGAAATATTCGCCACTATCATAGCGAAAATCAATTATCTTTCCACAAAAAGCCTATCGGAGACGCGCATATCAATCACTTTCAATGGTCGATCGAGCAATTTTTCTTCTTCTTGCAGCTCCGCAAGCACCTGCAAAGCCTTTTCCACATTTTCTTCCGGCAGCTTTAAAAGAATGCCGTTTGTAAGCGTGGCATCCCACCTGCGCTTGCTGATACGCTCCAGTTTTCCAATGCGTCGTTCAATATCCGGGAAGGAGAGCAGTATCTCAAAAAAGCTGCGTGCGGGATAAACCGCGTCCTCGCCGGTCACGATAGGCACATCCCAGCCTTTGGTTTTTTTAATAGGAATAATTACATCGCCATCGCGGTCCACGAGTGTCAGCGCACCTTTATTGTCCCAAATGGCGGCGGGAACGCGCTCAGTAATATTGAGATAGAGTTTATCCGGAAACGCACGTGTTATTTCCACGCGCTCAATCCAGCCTTCATTTTTCAGCGCATCACGAATATCACGCAGCGATACAGAAAAAAACGTTCGCGGTGCATCGCTTTTAGTAAGCCCGGTTGTTTTCAAAATATATTCCGAACTCAGCTGCTGATTGCCGGTCACTTCAATTTCTTTAATCACCAGGCCCGCGCTGATTTGCGTCGCATGCCAACGTGCCCGCGCGCTATCAATCGTTTTTTGCGGAATATCATTTTTAATCAACCAGGCAACAGCGAGGCTGGTGAGAATCGCAGCGACGGCTGTTAGACCAATCAGAATTTTTTGTAGATTCGTAAGCGGTGGTTTAGGGCGAGGCGTGCGCGTAGGACGTGCGGGTTTTCGCAAGCGGGAGGTTGTTTTGGATACCGCCCGAACCATCAGCCCGCCATCTCGCAACGTGCGCCGGCGATCAGCCGCGCGATCAATTGCTCAAATGATATACCTGCATGCGCGGCGATTTTCGGCACGAGCGATGTCGCCGTCATGCCAGGGTGCGTATTAATCTCCAGCAAATACATTCCGCGCGTACCTTTCTTCGAAGGATCATAGCGGAAATCACTGCGTGTGACGCCGCGGCAACCGAGTGCGACATGCGCTTCTTCCGCCATCGCCATCGCTGCGCCGTACACCGCTTTGGGCAAATCCGCTGGCACGATATATTCGGTTTTTCCTGCTGTATATTTATTCGCGTAATCGTAAAATCCTTCTTTCGGGCGAATTTCCAAAACACCGAGCGCTTCGCCTTCCAGCACCGCGACCGTCAGTTCCTTGCCTTCAATAAACGGCTCCATGAGATAACGTTTATCCGCGCCGAAATCTTTTTTCTTCGGCGTAAATGGCATATTTTCCAGAATAATATGCACGCCGACACTCGAGCCTTCGTCCGCCGGTTTCACCACAAACGGCCGCTCGAGAAATTTTGTGCCGGGTTTGCAAAGTTCCTCGCCGGTGAGAAGCAATTCGTCCGGGCAGGGAATGCCCGCCGCGCGAAATATCACTTTTGAAAGCGGCTTATCCATCCCCACCGCGGACGCGCGTACGCCGGAATGCGTATACGGAATTTTCAGCATCTCGAGCACACCTTGCACGCAACCATCTTCGCCATAGGTGCCATGCAGCGCGACAAACGCAACATCGGGTTTCGCCTTGATAAGCTGCTGCGGCAAATCATGGCCGACATCAATATCGATTGCTGTATGGCCGAGTTTCTTCACTGCATCCAAAACTGCCGCGCCCGTGCGCAACGACACTTCGCGCTCGCTTGATAACCCACCGCGTAAAACTGCGACTTTCATTTTCCTATCCTCTTAATCTCCCAGCGTAGTTCGACGCCGCTTTTTTCTTTCACCTTCGCGCGCACCGTCTCGCCGATTTCTTCGAGTTCGGCGGCGGTGGCGTTGCCGGTATTTTCCAGAAAATTGCAATGCATTTCCGAAACTTTCGCCCCGCCTATCTGTAACCCGCGCAGGCCTGCTTCGTCAATCAATTGCCACGCTTTTTTTCCGCCATCGGGATTCGCAAACGTGCTGCCGCCGGTGCGCGTACGAATCGGTTGCGTCTCGGCGCGCTTGGTTTGAATCTCTTGCATCGCGCTGCGAATTTTTGTCTCATTACCCGGCGTCGCCTTCAGCGTTGCCTCGATAAAAATCCAACCATCACCCACATCATTGCCGCGATAATGAAATCCAAAATCTTTCATCGAAAACTCTCTGATATTTCCCGCGCGATCGATACCCTTCGCACGCACCAGAACATCTTTTATTTCTTTGCCATAGGCGCCCGCATTCATCGCGAGTGCCCCGCCGATCGTACCCGGAATGCCCACTAAAAATTCTAAACCCGTCAGCTTTTCCTGTGCGGCAAATTCGGCGACATTGACATCCAATGCACCCGCACCGGCGATGATATGATCGCCTTCGCGGCGCATCGTCGCCAACTCACGGCCGAGCCGAATCACCACGCCATCCACGCCGCCGTCACGTACGAGTAAATTAGAACCGACGCCAATCACCGTCACCGGTATTTCCGGCGCGAGTTGTTTTAAGAATGATTGCAGATCATCCGCATCTGCGGGTTTGAATAAAATTTCCGCCGGGCCGCCGACGCGAAACCAGGTGACATTCGCAAGCGGCGTATTTTCCCGATAACTGCCGCGTACTTTCGGCAGCGTATCAAGCGGCATTGACGCCTGCGCGTCCGGCCAGCGCATCGGGCAGTTCATGCGCCCAATAGGTGATCGATCCTGCGCCCATGCACACGACCATATCGCCCGGCTTGGCAATTTTTTGAATCAGCGGCGCGAGTTCTTCCTTCTCTTTAAAGGTGGAAACTTTTTTGCCGCCGAGTTCGGTAATGCGTTTGGAAAGTGTTGCCTGCGTGACGCCATCAATCGGCGCTTCGCCTGCCGTATAAATATCGGCGAGTACGATTTCGTCCGCATCTTTCATCGACTTGGCAAAATCGTCAAACAAATCGCGCACGCGCGTAAAACGGTGCGGCTGCAACACCGCAATCACGCGGCCTTTGCGCGCATCCTGAATACCGCGCGCCGCAGAAAGTGTTGCCAGAATTTCTTTCGGGTGATGCGCGTAATCATCGATAATCGTCACACCATTTACTTCGCCAGTTTTGGTGAAGCGGCGCTTCACGCCGGAAAATTTTTCCAGCGTACTGCGAATTTTTGCATCGGCGAATTTCAGCTCGCGCGCCACCGCGATCGCCGCTAGCGAATTCTGCACATTATGCAAACCCGGCAGCGGCAGGAAAATATCCTTGAGCACCGTGCCATCTTTACTGACGACGTCATAGGTATTGCCGTCCGTACCGGTGCGGATATTTTTCGCCACCAAATCCGCGCCATCTTCGAGGCCATACGAAATAATACGGCGATCGGTAATCGTTTTAATCAGCTCGCGCACGACGGGATGATCGTTGCACATCACCGCAAAACCATAGAAGGGCAGATTCTCCACAAAGCGGCGGAACGCATTTTTCACCGCATCGAAATCGCCCCAAAAATCCAGATGCTCGGGGTCGATATTCGTCACCACGCCAATCACCGAAGGAATATTGATAAACGTGCCGTCCGATTCGTCGGCCTCCACCACCAGCCAATCGCCTTTGCCCAGAATCGCGTTGGTGCCGTAGGCATTGATAATGCCGCCATTGATAATCGTCGGGTCGAGCCCGGCCTCGGCGAACATCGCGCTGGTGAGCGTCGTCGTTGTCGTTTTGCCATGCGTACCTGCAATCGAAACGGTCGCTTTTAAGCGGCAAATTTCGGCGAGCATTTCCGCGCGTTTGATTACCGGGATATGCGCTTTGCGCGCCGCAACAATCTCCGGGTTATCTTTTTTCACCGCCGAGGAGTGCACCACCACGCCCGCGCCATCGATATTCTCCGCCTTATGGCCGATATGCACGGTAATGCCGAGTTTGCGCACGCGCGCGACGTTCGCGCTATCAGCCACATCCGAGCCGCTGACTTTATAACCAAGATTATGCAGAATTTCGGCAAGGCCCGAAATGCCAATGCCGCCAATGCCAATTAAATGGATGGTGCCGACATTCATCGGGAGTGTTTTTGCGGGAAGGGGACGGGTCACGGTTAATCGCCGGGGTAAAAAGTGAAGGTAAATTAACTATTTACGCTTCCTGCCCCCCGGTGTCAATTTAACTCGCGTAAAAATTACGATGCGCGCGCGCGCAGAACAAGCTCCGCCAAATACTCCGGCGCATGCGGACTCGCCGCGTTTCGTGCTGCGGCAGACATACCCACCAGATTTTCATGCACGGCCAGCGCGCCGCTAATCGCCTTCGCCAATTTTTCTGGCGTGGCTTCATTCTCCCGAATGGCAATCGCTGCGCCCGCATCCACCAGGCTTTTCGCATTCACCGTTTGGTGATCATCTTTAGCACCCGCGAAAGGAATAAGAATCGAGGGCCTGCCCGCCACCGCAATTTCCGCGATAGTAGAAGCGCCCGCGCGGCCAATCACCAGATGCGCCGTTTGCAGCCGCGCCGCCATGTCGGTGAAGAACGCTTTGATCTCCGAATGCACGCCCAGCTGCCCGTACGTGCCATGCACACGCCCGATATCTTCCTCGCGCACTTGCTGCGTAATATGAATTCGCGCGCGCAATTTCTCCGGCAATAACGTCACCGCGGCGGGTATCAGCTGGCTGAAAATCTTCGCGCCCTGGCTGCCGCCTGTCACCAGTATATTATATATATCCGGCGTAGTTGCCGGGTAGCTTTCCGTATGCAGCGCCAGAATTTCCGCTCGCACCGGGTTGCCCACATGCGTGATTTTTTTCGTCAGACTTGGCGAAAGTTTTTCCACATCTTTAAACGACGTTGCAATCGCGCAGGCGAAATGGCTGAAGAGGCGATTCGCCCGGCCAATCACCGCATTTTGTTCATGCAAAATAATGGGCTTACGCAAAAGAATCGCGGCAAGTAGCGTCGGCACGCTCGGATAGCCACCGAAACCGACCACAGCGAACGGCTCTTCCTTGAGTAGAATTTTCACCGCTTCGATCGTGCCCAGAATAATTTTACCCACGCCGAGAATTTTTTGCATGATTCCACCGCTCACGCGCCCCGCTTCAATCACATGCGTGGTAATATAAGGCGGCGGGTTGCCCATCGCGCGCGACCGCGCATCGGTAACCAAAATTGGCTGAATACTATGCACAAGCATCGCCTCCGCCAGCGCAAAGGCAGGAAAAATATGGCCACCGGTTCCGCCGGAAGCGAGCACGATAGAAGGTTTTGCCATAGTTATTTCCGCTTCGAAGGTCTGGAAGGTCTGTCGTAAGGTTCGCGCAGTAGCCCTATCAGCATGCCGAGTTCCAGGCAAGAGGCAAGCATCGACGATCCGCCGTAGCTCACCAGCGGCAGCGTCATACCCTTCGTGGGCAATAAATGCAGCGCAACGCCCATATTAATCACCGCCTGCAAACCGAAAAACATCAAGAGCCCGGCGCCGGCAATCAACACAAAACGATTTTCCTGTTTCTGTAATTGCCAGATTGTACGCAAGACAAAAAAGCCAAACAAAGCCACCAAGGCAAGACAGGCAAACAGCCCTAATTCCTCTCCTGCAACGGCAAAAATAAAATCCGTGTGCGAATCAGGCAGAGAGGTTTTTACAATACCTTCGCCCGGGCCGCGGCCAAACAGACCGCCGCTGTTAAATGCTTCCAGGGATTTTTGAATCTGATAACTATCGCCGCTGGAAGGGTCGAGATAAATATTAATACGCTTTGCCACATGCGGCACCGTAAAATAAGCAAGCACCATGCCCGCAACGCCTGTGACGCCAGCGCCAATCACCAGCATCATCGGTAAACCAGCCAAAAATAATTGGCCGATAAAAACGGCTGTGAGCGTGATGGTCATGCCATAGTCCGGCTGAAGGATAAGCAGTGTCACCACGCCGAAAAATACCAATGCCGGCGTTTGGTAATAACGCCAGCCGGCTTTTTTACTTTTCGCCAGCAACCAACCAATGAGCACAGCAAAACAGGGCTTCATAAATTCGGAAGGCTGAAGTGAAAAACCCAACAGACTTAACCAACGTTGTGCGCCTTTGGTTTCATAACCGATAAGCGGCACAAGCAACATCAGCAGTAGAAATAACAAAAATCCGAGCACCGCTACGCGCCGTATCGTAACCGCAGGCAACATCGAAATGCCTACCAATAAACATAAACCAAGCACGGTGAAAAAAGCATGCCGCTGCACAAAATAAAAGGGATGCAAACCGATGCGCTCTGCTACGGCGGGGCTTCCCGCCATCACCAGAATACCGCCGAACACCATAATAAGCAGCAGCGTGAGCAGCATATAGCGATCAATAGTCCACCACCAGCGGCCTAGAGGTGTGCGGTTGGTGCGATCAAGCCACAGCATCATTTACTATCGCGCGCGCCAGGTTGGCAAACTGCGTACCGCGATCCTCATAACTTTTAAACTGATCGAAAGAAGCGCAAGCCGGCGAAAGCAACACGATTGCCGGTTTCTTTTCTTTGCAGGCGTCCTTATAGGCCATTTCCACGGCTTTTTGCAGCGTCCCGCAATGCTGATAAGGAACGCTGTCATCCAGGGTGCTTGCAAATTCTTCCGCCGCCTGGCCAATCAAATAAGCTTGCGTAATTTTGGGGAACAACACTTTTAGCGCGACGATTCCGCCTTCTTTCGGAACCCCGCCGGCAATCCAATAAATATTCTCAAAACTTAACAACGCTTTTTCGGCGGCTTCGGCATTGGTTGCCTTGCTATCGTTGATAAAAACGATGCCATTTTTTTCTGTCACTAATTCCATGCGATGCGGCAGTCCCGGAAAGGTATGAATCGCCGCGATAATTTCATCCGGCGAAACACCTGCATGTGCGCATGCTGCAAACGCGGCGGCAATATTCTCACGGTTATGTGCGCCCGGCAAACGCTTTAAGGCGCCCAGCGCAAAGCTTTTTCCCTGCCAATGAATAGTGTAGCGATTATCTACCCATACCCCGGTTGATTGCGCCTGATGAACGGAAATGGGGCACACGGATACGCGTTTTTCCTTAGTCATTTTTTCGGCGATGCGACGCGTAATATCATTATCGACGCCAATAACGGCGATATCGTTTTTCGTCTGGCGTAAATAAATGCGTTCTTTCGCTTGGGTGTAACCCTCAAGCGAGCCGTGACGGTCAATATGGTCAGGGGTGATGTTTAGCAAAACGCTGATAGTAAAATGCGTTTGGTCAATGAGATCCAGTTGGTAGGACGATGTTTCAATCACATAAAATCCGTCCGAACCCAGTGCGTTTAGTTCTGTCGCCGCGATGCCGATATTCCCGCCGACTTCGGTTTTTCTTCCCGATTCTTTCAGTATATGGCCAATGAGCGCCGTCGTCGTGGATTTGCCATTCGTACCGGTAATGCCAATATAATGTGCCTGAGGGCAGGCGAGGTATAGAAGCTCGATATCGCAGATAACGCGCACGTTCGCTTTTTGCGCAGCGAGCACCACATCATGCGGTTGCGGGTGTGTGAAGGGAACGCC
>CAYPXJ010000039.1:0-666 GCA_964414595.1 uncultured Rickettsiales bacterium | reverse complement strand
GGGCTCCAAACCCAATAAGCAAGTTCGTGCCAAGGCCATTCGGTGAAAGGTGCAATGGTCGTATGTGTAAAGCCGGCGGCTTGTGCGCGTGAATCTTCTTTATCGTCCCAGGCGAAGATTTCTGCGTGGCTTTGTGTAAGGCTTTTGAGCGTGCCGAGGCCTGCTTTACCAAGGCCAAAAACCCCGACTTTTTTACCCGAAACGGCAGAGATGGTCACGGCCATACTAGCGAATCTTCAGTGTCGCAAGGCCAATCACGGCGAAAATAATCGCCAGAATCCAGAAGCGAATCACGACGGTGGATTCCGGCCAGCCAATTTTTTCAAAATGGTGGTGAATTGGCGCCATTTTGAAAATGCGTTTTCCGCGCAATTTGAATGAGCCTACTTGTAAAATCACCGATACCGCTTCCATCACAAACAAACCGCCAATGATGGCAAGTACTAACTCATGTTTGGTAATCACGCTGATCGTGCCAATCGCGCCACCAAGCGCCAGGCTTCCCGTATCCCCCATGAATACGCGCGCGGGCGGTGCGTTGTACCACAGGAACCCGAGCGACGCGCCGATAATGGCAGAACAGATCACCGTGAGTTCGCCCGTACCAGGCACGGCATGAATCTGCAAATACTCGGCGAATTTCGCGTTGCCGACGAGATACGTGAT
>CAYPXJ010000038.1:11827-14064 GCA_964414595.1 uncultured Rickettsiales bacterium | reverse complement strand
AAACAGCCGCCCTGGTCGATGGCCACGTCCACCAGGACCGAGCCCGGCTTCATCGAAGCGACCATGGCGGCCGATGTTTTTGGCCCTTACATGGAAGATTTGAAACATGTGGTGCCGCCGAATGTTTCGGATACGGCGGTGCTCGATGCGGTGATGGAGCTGATTGTTCGCGCGGGCAAGCCGGCGCCCGCCGCTAAGCTGATGCTGATTCCGCCTGCCTGGTCGCATGACGGAAAAATTCCGCGCGAGCACAAGGCGCTGTTCGGTTATTATAATTGCGTGATGTCGCCGTGGGACGGCCCGGCAGCGATTGTCGCCACCGATGGCAGATGGGCGATTGCTGGGATGGATCGCAACGGCCTGCGCCCCATGCGCTATTATATTACGGAGAATGGCTATCTGCTGCTTGGCTCGGAAGCGGGCATGGTGCCGACGCATAATCTGGAAGTGGTGGAGAAGGGGCGGCTTGGGCCCGGCGAAATTATCGGTATTGATTTGAGGCGCGGGCAGTTGCTGCGCGATCAGGAAATCAAAAACGAAATCGCCGCAACGCATCCCTATCAGGATTGGCAGAAAAATATTATTCGCCTCGAAGCGCTTAAGTCGGTGAAGCATAAACGTATGCGCGCGCCGATGCATGGAGTGCTGCTCCGCCGCCGCCATCTGGCTGCAGGGATTACGCTCGAAGATCTCGATACGGTGCTGACGCCGATGGTAACGGACGCGAAAGAAGCGGTCGGTTCGATGGGCGATGATACGCCGCTTGCCGTGCTCTCGCAGCATTATCGCGGGCTGCATCATTTCTTCCGGCAGAATTTCAGCCAGGTGACAAATCCGCCGATTGATTCGTTACGCGAATGGCGCGTGATGAGCCTGAATACGCGTATCGGCAATAAGGAAAATATCCTCACCGAAGATGCGTTGCAGACGCACCATATTCTGCTCGATACGCCGCTGCTGCTGACCGAAGAGCTCGAGCGCATTGTTGATTTCCATAAGAAGAAAGTGGAAATTCTCGATTGTACTTTCGCTGCCGACGGCACGCCAAATGCTCTCCGCGATGCGATCGAAAATCTGCGTGCGCAAGCCGAAGAAGCCTTCGAAGAGGGCAAATCAGAATTTGTCATCACGGACGAATTTGTCGATGCGGATCGCGTGGCGATTCCCATGATTCTCGCCGTCGGTGCTATTCATAATCATATGGTGCGCAAGGGTTGGCGCAAACGCGTGTCGCTACTCGTGCGCAGCGCGGAATGTATGGATGCGCATCACTTCGCTGTGCTTATCGGCAATGGCGCAACGGTGGTGAATCCTTTCGGTGCGGAAGCGACGATTCTCGAACGTATCGCGCAGGGCATTTATAAAAATATCAGCGCGGAAAAAGCGCTGGAGAATTTTAAATACGCGATGTCGCAAGGGCTGCTCAAGATTATGTCCAAGATGGGTATTTCGGTGGTGAGTTCTTATCGCGGTGGCCGAAATTTCGAGGCGATTGGTCTTTCGCGTGCGCTGGTGGCGGAATTTTTTCCCGGCCTGAATTCGCGTGTTTCCGGCATCGGCATGGAAGGCATTCAGAAGCGCGTGCTGGCGTTGCATAAAAAAGCCTGGGCGAGTGAAACGCCGGAGCCGCTTTCGGTCGGTGGATTTTATAAATACCGCGCGCGCGGTGAAACCCATGCGCTGGATGGCGAGCTGATTCATATTTTGCAAACGGCCTGCGCAGAAGGCAAGCGCAGCCTCTACCAGAAATACCGCGACGGTATGCACGCGCTGCCGCCGGTGAATCTGCGCGACCTGATGGATTTTCGTGATAGCGGGAAAGCGATTTCTGTCGAACAGGTGGAGTCGGTAACGGAGATTCGTAAGCGTTTTATTGCCCCGGCGATGTCACTCGGCGCGCTGAGTCCGGAAGCGCATGAGACACTGGCGATTGCGATGAATCGCATTGGTGCGGCATCAAATTCTGGCGAGGGCGGCGAAGGCCGCGAGCGTTATCTGCCGCGCGCGAATGGCGATAATCCAAACTCGACGATTAAGCAAATTGCCTCCGCGCGTTTCGGTGTGACGGCGGAATATTTGAATGCGTGCAGTGAGATTCAAATCAAAATCGCGCAGGGCGCAAAACCCGGCGAGGGTGGTCAGTTGCCCGGTTTTAAGGTGACGGCGGAAATTGCGCGGCTGCGTCACGCGACGGAAGGCGTGATGCTAATTTCGCCGCCGCCGCACCACGATATTTA
>CAYPXJ010000038.1:0-11817 GCA_964414595.1 uncultured Rickettsiales bacterium | reverse complement strand
TAATCCCTATGCGATTGTTTCGGTGAAGCTGGTTGCGCAGAGCGGCATTGGAACGGTGGCCAGCGGTGTGGCCAAAGCGATGGCGGATAAAATCGTGATTTCCGGCCATGTGGGCGGCACCGGCGCGAGCCCCTATACCAGCATCAAACATGCGGGCGTGCCGTGGGAGCTCGGTCTTGCGGAAGCGAATCAAGTGCTCACGCTGAATCGCCTGCGCCATCGCGTGACGCTGCAAACAGACGGCGGCCTTAGAACCGGCCGCGATATCGTTATCGCTGCGATGCTCGGCGCGGAACAATATGCGATTGGTACGCTTTCGCTCGTCGCGATGGGCTGTATTCTCGTGCGCCAATGCCATAGCAATACCTGCCCGGTCGGTATCTGCACGCAAGACCCGAAACTGCGCGCGAAGTTCGAAGGCTCGGTCGATAAAGTGATCAATCTGCTGACGTTTATCGCTGAAGATGTACGTGAAATTCTCGCGAAGCTTGGTGCAAAATCATTAAATGAAATTATCGGCCGCGTTGATTTGTTGCGTCAGGTGAGTCGCGGTAGTGCCGACCTCGATTCGCTGGATTTGAGCGCGATTCTGGCGAAACCGGACGAAAGCGAATATCCACGCTATTGCACAATCAAAGGCCGCAACGAAGTGCGCGAAACGCTCGACGCGCAAATGATTGAGGATGCGAAATTCGCGCTGGAAAATGGCGAGCGCATCGAGCTTGCCTACAATGTGCATAACACGCATCGCAGCATCGGCGCGCGTTTGAGTTCGCTGATCGTGCGTAAATATGGCACGCGCGAATATCAGCACGGGCATATTACGGTGAAATTGCGCGGCGCCGCGGGGCAATCGCTCGGCGCGTTTCTCGCCAAAGGCATTAAGCTTGAAGTAATTGGCGACGCGAATGATTACGTGGGCAAAGGGCTTTCCGGCGGCACGATTATCGTGCGGCCAAAACCTTCCAGCACGCTGGAGACGCAGAAAAATACCATCATCGGTAACACGGTTTTATACGGCGCGACGTCCGGATTTTTATACGCGGCAGGCCAGGCGGGCGAACGCTTCGCCGTGCGCAATTCCGGCGCCTATGCGGTGGTAGAAGGCTGCGGCTCCAACGGCTGCGAATATATGACGAGCGGCCATATCGTGATTCTCGGCAAAGTCGGCAATAATTTTGCCGCGGGTATGACCGGAGGCATGGCGTTTATCTACGATCCGGAAGAAGATTTTACCGACCGCATCAATGCGGAAACCGTGGTGTTCCAACGTATTGAAATGAAACATTGGGAAGCGATTTGCCATGATTTGATTGAGCATCATGCGCGTGAAACATCATCGCTTTTTGCCAAGAATATTCTGATGCGCTGGGAAGATGAGAAACATAAATTCTGGCAGGTCTGCCCAAAGGAAATGCTGAATCGCCTGCAGCATCCGATTAGTAAGAATAAATTAAAGGCTGCTTAATTATAACTCCCGATTAACTCATATTTTTCCCCGCCGAGGCCGGATTTAAATTCTTCCAGGCCGGGGTTATCGTCGGTGATGCCGCCGAGGTCAAACCAGCGGATATTCTTTTCTTTCAGCAAACGAATCGCCTGCCACAGCAAATAATGTGTAGCAGATGATTTACGCCCCTCTACATTTGCCCAGCCAACCTGATAAGTTGCAGCAGAACCATGTGTAAAAATTAGAACACCTGCTACAGGTTCATTATCTTTGATTGCACGCAGCAAAAGGAGCTGATTTTTATCCTTATGCGATTTCCATAATTTCACGAGCAGGGGTACAGAAGGCCCTTTATAATTTCGTATCGCTTTATCAACATTGTAATGTTCCAAAAGCCAGGGCAGGGCCTTGAAATCATCGTTGCGCTCAAGTGTTAGACTGGCCTTTTCAGCTTGTTTCAATGCACTGCGCCAGCCTGATTTTAATCCGGAACGCAATGCTGCTTCATCGGGAGAAATATCTAACCAGATAGATTGATAACTTTGCCCGGCTTTTTTCCAACCGGCCTGAGTAAGCAAACTATGATAATGCGCGCCGGCGGGAAGTTCTGGCAATATCCACCGCGATTGCCACGGGCGGCGCGGGTAGTTTTTGTTGAGCCAGAGGAAAAATGCCTGCACATAAGCATCGGCGATTTTGTCTGAAAACCAGAGCGGCCCGCGCTCGATGCTGATGCGGCGGAAAAGCCTCAGGTGACGCTGCTCGAAAAAAAGAAAAAACCCAACTTCTTTACCTTCCCACGAAATAACGCCGATATGCGGCTTTTTGCCTTTAAGTTGATAGATGGCGCTAGCATATTCCCAGCTTTGCAGAAGATTCGATTGCGGCACGCGTGTGAGCATAGCGCCAATATCGGCAATCTTAACCTGATCCAACGCGACGGAGAGCATTTAGCGCTTTTTCTTCTGCCGGCGTAACATAACACTCGAGGCAAAAAAGCCAGGTGGCTGATCCGGCGGTGTTTCCGGCTCTTCTTTTTTAACAGAGATACGCCCCAGCTTGGGTTTTGCCTTAACACCCGGAAGCGATTTTCGGCCCTCATTGGCTTGCGCTTCAATTTTGAAACTACCATCCGGCTGCACTTTCACCTCCAGTACAAATTTTTGCACTTTTGGCTGGGTATCTTTTTGATAAATCATCAGGTAAATTTTTGCGCGGTTAGGAATCGAAGTTTCCGGATATTCGGCATGCAGCGCATCAAGCTCTGCCATAGCTTCTTCAAGCGTTTCATAGCTTCGACCCTTTTTAATGGCGCGTAAAATCGGATGACCCCAATTCGGGTGGCGCGTTTTCGGCCTTACTTTTTGAGGGTGATTTTTAAGTTCGATAAATTCTTTTTCAGCGTAGAGGGTCCATTTTCCATCGCCAATGCGCTTAGGAAGAATGCGTGCGTAATGGCCTTTGAAACCCTGCGCGAGATCTTCTTCGGTAAGGGAAAACCCCCGAATCCAAAGACGCACACCTTGTTCAGGCTGATCCTTAGAAATGATGAAGCTTTCCGTTATGTGAGCAATGCGGGCCGTGGCCTGCTGGCTATTTTCAAAGCGAAAGAATTGCGACGTGACGGCTTCAATCGTCGGGTTATCTACCGTGGCATATTTTTTCTGCTCGGCCATGCAGGCCTATGATAGCAGAAAATATATGCCTGGTCGAAAGATTAGTATTTCGTAATAGGATCACTGGCCGGGAACGTATCTTCCACCAGATCATCCCATTGTTTTTCTTCTTTCTTAATGACTTTCTTATCCTTTTTATTCAGCTCTTCTTTTTTAGGACGACGATTATCGTTATTAAAAATTGTACGCATACCAATGACCATAAAAACCTCCGGGTTATGTTCACTTTCAGTATGCTGGAACTGGGATTAGTTTGCCATTTTGGAAAAGCTGCTAGATATAAACCGCGTATAAGCGCGATTGACCCTTGAAATAGAATGGGGTAGCGATAGGGCAGGAGGTGGTTATGGAAATTATTACAATACTACTTATCGGTGCATTCGCCGGTTGGCTGGCGGGGCAAATCGTTAAAGGTTATGGCTTTGGTATTATTGGCAATATTCTTGTGGGGATAGCCGGGGCATTTATAGGCAATTATCTATTGGCGTGGACGGGTTTTACCTTTGGCGGCGGCTCACTTGGAACCTTTTTTACCGCGACCTTAGGCGCAGTCATACTTTTATGGGTGATAGGCCTAATCAAGCGTTAGCAATACGGAATTTTCTACCCAAATTAAAGCTAGTTCGGTATGAATGCAGCCGCTGTGCCCGTAGCTCAGCTGGATAGAGCATCAGTTTCCGAAACTGAGGGTCGTGGGTTCGAGTCCCGCCGGGCACACCATTCAAATTTATATAACGATTACGCATAATTAGGGGGGGCGCACCAGCAAGGAGAGTGGACCCTACTGGTGCACAAACTGTTAGCGTGATCCGCCGGAAGAACTTGATCCTCCGCTTGAATTCGATCCGCCTGTATTAGAACGAGAACCGCTAGAGGAGCGCGTACCCATGCTGCCGGTAGAGCGTGTGCTACCGGTGCGTGAAGCCCCTGATTCTCTAGTGCCCGTTACACCGGAACGAGTCGCGTTGCGGTTGGCATTCGTACCCGACATACCGCTTGGGGTGCCTGTGGAAACACCGCCTGAGTTGGCTCGGTTTGTTTCGTACATACGATTATAGGCATCGCGTGTGGCATTGCGGGCATTATTCCAATCCAAGGTTGAGGTGCCGCGTGCGCGGTTCCAACCCTCTCGTAATTCTGATTCACTCAGTTCGTCATAGGTACGCCCATTATTGCGGCTATAAGCATCATACCCATAACGATAGGCAGGCTGATAGGTATCGTAATTCATGCTGCGGCTATAATAGGAACTGGTGGGATAATTTTCACGCCAGTAAGAATCCTCAGCGCTCCAATCCGGTGCCGTATAGTTTGAGGAATTTTGTGCATAAGCAGCGTGGTTTAAAAAAAGCGCTAAAGCACTAGTAGCTAGAATTTTTTTCATCATAAATTTTTCTTTCTTAAGTGGGAGTATTGTTACCGAAAACTATACTTTCCTAAGAAAGCTATACTTCCGGTAACAATACTATTTGTTAGCCGCGCTTATTGCCGCGACGAGTAGATTTGCTGTTTTTTGTAGATTTATTGTTAGCTTTGTTTTTGCGCTGGCTGCTCGATTTGCCTTTACGCTGATTATTTTGAGCCATGTTTTTCTCCTTGTTGCAATGAGGAACTTCATCCTCACTTAACTAAGTAAGCGGGAGGAGATAAAGTTTCTATTTACAAAAAGGTAAGAAGAATAAGGGAATGATTATTTCATGCCGTTGGCAAGCTTACGCACAGTTTGCACTACTGCATCCTGCATTTTCTGGCGGTCTTTACCGCAATGCTCTTCGATAACTGAAACGACGGCAGAGCCAACAACAACCGCATCCGCGAACGTTCCAATAGCTTTTGCCTGTTCTGCTTTTTTCACGCCAAAACCAACAGCAACAGGCAGGGGGCAAACTTCTTTAAGCGCATTTACGCGCGCTTCCAATTCCTGAATATCCGCTGATTTCGTGCCGGTAATGCCAGCAATCGAAACATAGTAAAGAAAACCACCCGCATGTTTTACAATTTGTTTAGCACGCGCCGGCGATGTTGTAGGTGCCGCCAATTTGATAAGCGAGAGATGATGGGTTTTACATTCTTTATGCAAGCTTTCATCTTCTTCCAGCGGAAGATCGACAATTAACAATCCATCTACTCCTGCGTCCTGAGCATCGATGCAAAAGCGTTCCTCACCATAGGCGAGTACGGGATTATAATAACCCATGAGGATAATCGGGGTATCTGTATCCATTTCACGGAATTGACGCACAATTTTAAGAATTTTTTTAAGCGTGATACGCTGCTCAAGCGCTCGTTTTCCAGCGGCCTGAATTGTAGGACCATCTGCTGTAGGATCTGAAAATGGAAAGCCAAGTTCAATAAAATCTGCGCCCGCTTTGGGTAATGCTTTAAGTAAGGAGAGGGAGGTTTCCGCATCTGGATCACCACCCATTAAGTAAATCACAAGACCCGCGCGATTTTCTTTTTTGAGCGCTGCAAATTTTTCCGTTATGCGCGCGCGCGTCATATTTTCACCCCAAGTTTTTCAGCGACGGTAAAAATATCTTTATCGCCGCGCCCGCAGAGATTGGCGATGATGAGGTGATTCGCCGGGCGCTTCGGCGCAATTTTCATTACATGTGCGATGGCGTGTGAAGGTTCAAGCGCCGGAATAATACCTTCGATTTTGCTTAAGAGTTGGAACGCTTCGAGCGCTTCGCTATCAGTGGCGGACGCATATTCCACGCGGCCAAGCTCATGCAAATACGCATGCTCCGGCCCAATACCCGGATAATCTAAGCCTGCGGAAATCGAATGTGTATCGAGAATCTGCCCGTCGTCATCCTGCAGCACATAAGTTTTTGTACCGTGCAGAACACCTTTATGCCCTTTGGCGATCGACGCAGCATGTTCTTTTGTCTCCACACCTTTACCTGCTGCTTCCACCGCCACGCATTTCACTTGCGCGTGTTTGAGGAACGGATGGAACAGGCCAATCGCGTTCGACCCGCCGCCGATGCACGCAACAAGCGTATCAGGCAGGCGGCCTTCGGCTTCCGTTATTTGCGCTTTCGCTTCTTCACCAATCACGGATTGGAAATCGCGCACCATCATCGGGTAAGGATGCGGGCCGGAAACCGTGCCGATGAGATAATAGGTGTTCTCCACATTCGCGACCCAATCGCGCAGCGCTTCGTTCATCGCGTCTTTGAGCGTTTGCGTGCCAGACGTAACGGGCACAACTTCCGCACCGAGTAATTTCATGCGGAAGACGTTAGGCTGTTGACGCGCCATATCTTTTGCGCCCATAAAAATCACGCAGGGAATATCGAATAGCGCGCAGACCGTCGCTGTCGCGACGCCATGTTGACCCGCACCGGTTTCTGCGATGATACGCGTTTTACCCATGCGTTTTGCGAGCAGAATCTGGCCGATACAGTGATTGATTTTATGCGCGCCGGTGTGATTCAGCTCGTCGCGCTTAAGATAAATTTTGGCACCGCCCAACATTTTGGTGAGACGCTCCGCATAAAAAAGCGGGCTGGGCCGGCCCACATAATGCGTCATGTAGTAATCGAGTTCTTTTTGATATTCCGGATCGTTCGTTGCCGCTTCGTAGGCTTTCTGCACTTCGAGAATCAGCGGCATCAATGTTTCCGCCACATAGCGCCCGCCAAACGCACCAAAATGCCCAGCCTCATCAGGTTGGCCATCAATCTGGCTGGCAATCGCTTCACGCGAGAAAGGACGAATACGCATCATGGAATCTGTTTCACTATATTCAAAAATTCTTCAATCAGTTTTGGATCTTTTTTCCCCGGCGCGATTTCTACGCCGGACGAAACATCCACCATCTTCGCACCTGTCACTCGCACAGCTTCCGCCACATTATGCGCCGAAAGTCCGCCAGAGAGTATCCAGGGTTTATCGAAGCTATGATGTTGTAATAGATGCCAATCAAAACTCAAGCCGTTTCCGCCGGGCATCATATTACTCAAATGCTTGGGCGGCTTGGTATCGAGCAGCAGAATATCGGCAACGTTCTGATAAGCTTTCGCGCGGGCGACATCATCCGACTCCGCAATAGCACAGGCTTTGATGACAGGTTTGCCATAACGTTTTTTAATTTCCGCCACGCGTGTCGCCGTTTCTGCGCCATGTAACTGTAGGATATTCGGCGATAGGGTTTTTACAATTTGATCCAACGTTGCGTCTGTTGCATCGACGGTAACCGCCACTTTCTGAATCACGCTGGAAAGATTTTTTGCAAGTTGGGCTGCTTGCTGGGGTGTTACATAACGCGGTGAACCTGGAAAAAAGATAAAGCCCACCATCGCTGCACCGTGATGTGAAGCGGCATCAATAGCTTCCGGAGTGGTGAGACCACAGATCTTCGCCTTAACGGACATGATATTTTAAATGACGTTTTTAATTTTCGTCAGATTCCTGCGCTGCAGTAATAGGCCGCGATTCACGATTCGCATTGATGCGCTCGCGTAGCTCTTTGCCTGCACGGAAATAAGGCGCATTGCGTTCACCAAGGAAAACCGTTGTATTTGTTTTTGGATTACGGGCTTTACGCGCACGCCGACGGCGCACCGAAAACGAACCAAAACCACGTAATTCGACACGGCTGCCTTTAGCAAGCGCATCAGAAACTTCATCAAAAATCGTATCTACAAGAATATTGACGTCTTTCAGGAAAAGGCTTTTGTTAGCGGCTAGAATGCGGCGGATAAGTTCCGACTTTGTCATGGCGAATAACCCCTTTACCTTACGTCCAAGTGATGCTTTTGATTAAAGCAGCTAACCTGCTGATTTGCAACAAAATATTTTTGAGTGCACGTAAAAAGGCCAAAAAGCACGCAAACAGCGGTTTTTACCAAATAGAGACGAGACCCATCAGGGAAAGCCGGTCTAGAAGGCCTTTTGCTGGAGGTTCGATAGGCAGCAAACGCGCCCAGCCTGCGGGTTCTTCCACCAAAGAGACGTCATGAACATGAAGTGTGGAAGGAATTTGTTTTTGGCTCACAAGCCAGTTGCGAGCAGCTTCTTCATCACCAATTTCATCAACCAGTTTCAGCGTCAGCGCTTGCGTGCCAGTGTAAACGCGTCCATCGGCTAAGCGACGCACTTCCGGTTCCGGCAAATTACGTTCTTTGGCAACCAGCGCGATGAAATAATCAAAGAAACTATTCACCACATCTTGCAGCGATTGATGCGCTTCGGGCGTCAGTGTTTCAAAAATAGAAGGTGTGCCTTTCAGTGGCGCGGATTTGATCAGCTGCATTTGCACACCAACTTTTTTGGAAAGTTCCGTAACATCCGCACTTTGCAGCAACACACCAATCGAGCCGGTGAGGGTGCCATGCTGCGCATAGATACGGTTGCTGGCAATGGCCACTAGATAACCGGCGGAAGTGGCCATATCTCCCATCACCGCAACAACGGGCTTCTGCGCAGCAAGGTCTTTAATTTTTTTATAGAGTAATTCGCCGCCCACCACCGTTCCTCCTGGCGTATCGAGGTCCATGATGACAGCTTTGATGCGGGGATTTTCAGCGATCGCATCTAATTTTTCTAAACGTTCTGGGTCATTAACGATAATGCCATCAATGGAGATGCGTGCGATGTAATCACGGCCGGTTTTTTCCATATCCGCACCGCCGAATTGGGATACCAGGGCAACCCCTAGCGCCACAATTAATAAAACACCCAAGGTGCGCCAGAGTAAAAGCTGGCGGCGCATACGCATACGTTCAAGGAGTTCGTCAGTGTTGGGCATCAG
This sequence comes from uncultured Rickettsiales bacterium, assembly GCA_964414595.1. Classification (GTDB taxonomy): domain Bacteria; phylum Pseudomonadota; class Alphaproteobacteria; order Rickettsiales; family CAIJLX01; genus CAYPXJ01. The sequence goes on along the minus strand of CAYPXJ010000038.1, from coordinate 2,930 downwards.
CATGCCATATCAGAAGTCGGATGCCAGATCAAATCCGGCATCCGACTTTGTGAAGACTATTCGTCTTTTTTCGATTTTTTGGATTTCTTCTCAGACTTCTCTTTCGATTTGTCCAGAGCAACACCCAAGATATCGCCAAGCGTTGCGCCGCTGTCGGTCGAGCCGTATTCAGCAACGATTTTCTTCTGCTCTTCCACTTCGAGTGCTTTGATGGAGAGCGAGATTTTACGCGTAACTTTATCAATGTTGGTGATTTTCGCATCCACGCGGTCACCTACTGCGAAGCGCTCAGGACGCTGCTCAGCACGATCGGCGGAAAGATCAGCACGTTTGATGAAGCAATTAAGACCGTCGGTCACTGCAACTTCGATACCATCTTCACGTACCGCGGAAACGGTGAAGGTTGCAGCATGGCCTTTTTGCAATTTACCGGTAGCCTGATCAAACGGATCAGACTCAAGCTGTTTCACACCAAGGCTAATACGCTCTTTTTCCACTTCGGTGGAAGTCACGACTGCTTTGATTTTATCACCCTTCTTATAGGCTTTAATCGCTTCTTCAGGCGCTTGGTTCCAGCTCAAATCCGTAATGTGGATGAGGCCGTCAAGATCATGCGGCAGTGCAACGAAAATACCGAAATCGGTGATGTTCTTGATCTCAAGACCTTCGAGCACCGTACCAACTGGGTGATTTTTCGCAAACGCATCCCACGGATTATCCGCACCTTGTTTCATACCAAGGCTGATACGGTTTTTCTCTTCATCGATATCCAGAACCACAGCTTCCACCGCTTGGCCGGAATTGACGATTTTGCTCGGGTGCAGATTTTTCTTCGTCCAGGAAAGTTCAGAAACGTGAATCAGACCTTCAATGCCCGGCTCGAGTTCCACAAACGCGCCGTAATCGGTAACGTTGGTGATCGTGCCTTTCACTTTGCTGCCAACAGGGAAACGTGCAGCAACACCTTGCCACGGGCTTTCCTCCAGCTGCTTCATGCCGAGGCTGATGCGCTGATTTTCTTTGTTATATTTAATAACTTTTACTTTTACTTTCTGGCCGATTTTCAACACTTCGGTCGGATGGCTGACGCGTTTCCAGGAAATATCGGTGACGTGTAACAGACCGTCAACAGTACCCAGATCAATGAACGCACCGTAGTCGGTGAGGTTCTTGACGGTACCTTCGAGGATTTGACCTTCCTCGATTTGCGAGAGCATTTCTTCGCGTGCTTCGCTGCGTGATTCTTCGAGAATCGCACGGCGCGAAACAACGATATTGCCGCGGCGGCGATCCATTTTGAGAATCTGGAACGGCTGCGAAATATTCATCAGCGGCGAAATATCTTTCACCGGGCGAACATCCACTTGGCTGCCAGGCAGGAATGCCACAACGCCACCAAGATCCACGGTGAAACCACCTTTCACTTTGCTGACGATACGGCCATCCACATGCTCTTTCGTTTCTGCAGCGCGTTCGAATTTTTCCCAATGTTCTTCGCGAACGGCACGCTCACGTGAAAGCATCGCTTCGCCGTGGCGGTTTTCCATACGCTCGAGATACACCTCAACGATATCGCCAGCAGCAGGAGCTGCTTCTGCGCCACCAAATTCACGAACGGCAATGCGACCTTCGGTTTTCAGGCCGACATCGACAATCACCATTTCTTTTTCAATTTTAACCACGCGGCCTTGCACCACGCGGCCTTCCTTCTGAGCATCGCCCAGATATTCTTGTAACAGACTTTCGAAGTTCTCCTTCGATTCAAACTCCGCCGGAACTTCCGGCAAATTAATCACGCGTGCTGCTTGTTGTGAGCGCATAAACTTTATCCTTTCAAGATGTAGAATGGCAAAAAATGCTGGCCGCGTTTTCCCGAGAAACAGGTAAGACGGGTTAGTTTTTTGCCTCGATATACCGAACCACTGTTTGCACAGCATCGTCGATATTCATCCCGGTTGTATCGATGGTTATCGCATCGTCGGCCGGTATGAGCGGGGCAATTTCCCGTGCTTGATCGCGTGTATCTCGCGCGCGCAAATCTTGCAAAATGCGCTCGTATGTAACCGATTGCCCAAGCGATTGCAACTCTTTATATCGGCGCTCCGCGCGGGCCGGAAGCGAAGCGGTGATGAAGAATTTGAAGGGCGCTGCCGGGCAAATCACCGTGCCGATATCGCGGCCATCGAGCACCGCGCCTTCAGGATTATCGGCAAAATCGCGCTGAAACATAAGTAACGCGCGGCGTACCGCAGGTATTGCCGAAACGACAGAAGCACCATGCCCAACCGATTCGCTGGTGATTTCCGGGTCGGAAAACAAGGTGATTTCTACATGTTTCGCCGCTTCGACCGCCGCTTTTTCATTATCCGGCGCGAATTTCTGCCGCATGAGCATGAGCGCCACGGTACGGTAAAGTTTGCCGGTATCGAGATGTTTTAGGCCGTATTTCGCGGCGATTTTGCGCGCGATACTCCCTTTGCCGGAAGCAGCTGGCCCATCAATAGCGATGAGGAGGGGTGTGCGCGAAGACATGAGGCGCAATCTAAGACAAAATAAGAAGTAAGGGAAATATTATTGGCGCATAATCTGGGTAGCGTCGGCGAATAAGCGCAGTTGCTGCATATTCTCGATGGCTACGGCGTGGTTTTTGAGCACTTCTTTATTGATGTATTGCTCGGGAATGACAATATAGGGCGCTGTTTTTTCACCGGGTAAATGCCCGAGAGTCTTAATCATATAACTGCTATCTTGCGGTAGTAACGCTAAGTGCGCATAGTTCTTCATAACACCTGCATGGGTGCTGTTGCCATTAATAGCATCAAGCATCGTGGAGATTTGTTCGCCTGTTTTACCGGCTACGGATACGCAAACATAAAATTCGCGCTCAAATGTAACGGCTTGCTTTAGAATATAATCATTATGTCGAGACC
>CAYPXJ010000037.1:0-14322 GCA_964414595.1 uncultured Rickettsiales bacterium | reverse complement strand
GGAATATATCGCGATTCGCGAGAGTCTCTCGCCGGAATTCGTGAGAGATGAAATCGCGCGCGGGCGTGCGATTATTCCTGCCAACATCAATCACCCGGAATCGGAGCCGATGATTATCGGTCGTAATTTCTTGGTGAAGATTAATGCGAATATCGGCAACTCTGCTGTTTCTTCGAGCATCGAGGAAGAGGTGGAAAAAATGGTCTGGGCGACGCGCTGGGGTGGCGATACGATTATGGATCTCTCCACCGGCAAAAATATTCACCACACGCGCGAATGGATACTTCGCAATTCGCCGGTGCCGGTGGGTACGGTACCGATTTATCAGGCGCTGGAAAAAGTCGGCGGCATCGCGGAGGATCTCACCTGGGAAATTTATCGCGATACGCTGATTGAGCAGGCGGAGCAGGGCGTCGATTATTTCACGATTCATGCGGGTGTGCGGTTGCCTTATATCCACCTCACCGAAAATCGCGTGACGGGGATTGTTTCGCGTGGCGGTTCGATTCATGCGAAATGGTGCATCGCGCATCACAAGGAAAATTTCACCTACACGCATTTTGAAGAAATTTGCGAGATCATGAAAGCGTACGATATTTCGTTCTCGCTTGGTGATGGGTTGCGTCCCGGTTCGATTGCGGATGCGAATGACCGCGCGCAATTCGCGGAACTGGAAACGCTCGGCGAGCTCACGCAAATCGCGTGGAAGCATGATGTGCAGGTGATGATCGAAGGGCCCGGCCATGTGCCGATGCACAAGATTAAAGAGAATATGGAAAAGCAGCTGGAGATTTGTCACGAGGCGCCGTTTTATACGCTTGGGCCGCTCACGACGGACATCGCGCCGGGCTATGATCATATCACGAGCGGGATTGGCGCGGCGATGATCGGCTGGTACGGCACGGCGATGCTCTGTTACGTGACGCCGAAGGAGCATCTCGGTTTGCCGAATCGTGAGGATGTGAAGGTCGGGGTGATTACCTATAAACTCGCGGCGCATGCGGCGGATTTGGCGAAGGGGCACCCGGGCGCGCAGGATCGCGATAACGCGCTTTCGCGCGCGCGGTTTGAATTCCGCTGGCAGGATCAGTTTAATTTGAGTTTAGACCCGGAAACGGCGAAGGATTTTCATGACGAGACGCTGCCGGCGGACGGCGCGAAACTGGCGCATTTTTGCTCGATGTGCGGCCCGAAATTTTGCTCGATGAAGATTACGCAGGAGGTACGCGACTACGCAAAAACCAAACGCGAAGCGGAAGCTGGGATGGAAGAAATGAGCGAGAAGTTTAAGGAACTGGGCGGGGAGATTTATTTGAAGAGATGAATATTTGCTGGAGTTTATTAAATTTTATGTGGGAAATAATTGCAACAGACATTGGTAACAAACTCCAAAATTTTCCTTTTAAGGAGCTCTTTGTTGCAGCATTTGGTTCAGGTTTTGGTGCTTGGTTTGGTGCAAGGATCGCATTTTCTTTAGAGAGTAAAAGACAGGCAAATGTTGAGTATGAAAATATCATAAAAAGAATTAACTATAATACAGAAATTCAACGTTCAAATATTACGCTTTTACTAAAATTTTCTGCAGGCTTTCTCTCAAAAGCATTAAACGAATATCAACGTATTTCTGTGTCTTCGGGACTGAAAACTGTGAATAGAAAGCAAATTGAATATTTTTTGCTTCCTACTGCTTCTATTAAGTTTACTAAAATAATAATAACTGATTTGTTGTTTTTAGCTAATGGTAACGAGTGTGCTATCCCTTTTGCGCAGGGCTCCAATATTAGCTTATTGCAATTAGAAAACATGATAAAAAGTAGAAACTACCTTGTAAAGGTATTATCCAAAAAATTTTATGCGGAAGATCTAGTAATTGATGAAGAGGTACTGCTTTTAATTAAGCAGCTTAATCAAATTGATAGGACTTTTCAAAAAGTGATAAAAAACTATATTTGTCATGCAGTTCTTTTTGCCAGAAAAAGTAGAAAAGAGGGCTTGGAAATTTTACCTAAAAAATATCACGGATTAATTTTTATTGGGTTCTCTTTTACTGGTCCCCAAGCGAAGTATATGCCTTCGGAAGATGAAATAAAAAAATATGATAATCAGCAAGTTGTGATAGTTCCAAAAGATCTGAAATAATTGTCTTTTGAAATTATTAAACTTCCCTTGCCAAAAATTCCTGAACCAATTACCACCCCCATACCTCGCTGGTGATAAAAATTTATGCCTACCGATTCAACCACCAAATACCGCCGTTCAGATACGCGGCGAAGCAAAGCCACGCGACGTACGGCATAAGCAAATAACCTGCCATGCGATCGCGTTTATAAAAATGCAGCAGCATCGTGGCCACCAGCGCTATCAGCAATAAAATCCAAAAAAATCCCAGCGCGATTTGGTGACCGCTGAAAAAAATCGGGCTCCAGAGATAATTCACCAAAAGCTGGCCCCAGAAAATCAGGTGCGTCGTATTATTCGCGCGATTGGTACGCAGCACGCGCCAATACGCAACCGTCATCATCGCATAGAGAATCGGCCAGACGATGCCGAACACATATCCCGGCGGGTTGAGCGGTGGTTTTTGAAGATTTGCATACCAGGCGTCCGGCGCGGTGGCGTTGCCAATCGCCCACGCGATGCCGATAATCGTTACGAGCAAAATCGTGAGGGTTGAAACGCCGGGAGATTTTTCTTTCGCGCGGGGCATGCCGCCAGTTTAGGCAAAGTGAATCAAAATTCCATCCTGTTTTGCGCTTGCCAAAAAGAAAGCAACGCATTACCACCCACACACCTCGCGGGTGTAGTTCAATGGTAGAATGAAAGCTTCCCAAGCTTTAGGTGAGGGTTCGATTCCCTTCACCCGCTCCAGACCCTTGTTTTTCCTCACATTTATTCCTCTTTCCCATTGGGGTAGAATCGTCTAATATCCGCGCCTTATGGGAAAATGGCTTGAGAAATTAAAACCCGTGATCGTTTCGGGAAAAGAAGTGCTGCCGATTATCGAAGGCGGCAAGGGCATCGGCGTATCCAACGGGCGCAGCGCGGGCGCGTTTGCCGCGGCAGGCGCGGTGGGCACATTCTCTGGCGTGAATGCCGAGCGGTATGACGCACAGGGACATATTATCCCCGTTGTTTATCAGGGTAAAACGCGCCGCGAACGCCATGAAGAACTGATCGCCATGGGTATCGAGGGTGGCATCGCCCAAGCGAAAATCGCCTATGAACTTTCCGGCGGTAATGGCCGCATCCATATGAATGTTCTGTGGGAAATGGGCGGCGCGGAACAGATTTTGCATGGCGTGCTCGAAAAAACGCGCGGCATGGTGCATGGCATTACCTGCGGCGCGGGAATGCCTTATCGTCTGGCGGAAATCGCGGCGAAATATCAGGTTTATTATTATCCGATCGTTTCCAGCATGCGCGCGTTTCGTGCGTTGTGGAAACGTGCTTATCACAAAATGCACGCGTTGCTGGGCGGCGTGGTTTACGAAGATCCGTGGCTGGCCGGCGGGCATAATGGCCTGTCCAATAGTGAAGACCCGGCCAAGCCGGAGGATCCGTATCCGCGCGTGGCAGAAATTCGCAAATTCATGAATGAAGTCGGCCTGCAGCATGTGCCGATTGTGATGGCGGGCGGCGTGTGGCATTTGCGCGATTGGTCGCATTGGCTGGATAATCCAGAAATTGGGCCGATTGCATTCCAGTTCGGTACGCGCCCGATTGTGACGAAGGAAAGCACTGTGCCGGAACCGTGGAAACAGAAATTGCTGACGCTCAAAGAAGGCGATGTGTATCTCAACCGTTTCAGCCCCACGGGTTTTTATTCCTCCGCGGTGCGGAACCAATTTATTCGCGAGCTTGAAGCGCGCAACGAACGCCAGGTGCATTATTCAAGCGAGCAGATTGACGGTATGACCGAGCCGCTGGAATTCGGGCCGCGCAAACGCATTATTTATGTGACGCCGGAAGGCAAAGCGAAAGCGCAGCGCTGGATCGCCGAAGGCTATAATGAACTCCTCAAAACGCCCGATGGTACGGTGACGTTCGTGACAAAAGAAAAAGCGGAGCAGATTCACCAGGATCAAATTGATTGCATGGGTTGTTTAAGCCATTGCCGCTTCAGCAACTGGAAAGACCATGACGATTACACCACCGGCAAAAAAGCCGACCCGCGAAGCTTCTGTATTCAGAAAACGCTTCAGGATGTGGTGACGAAAGGCGATATCGAAAACGAGCTGATGTTCTCCGGCCATAATGCTTACAAATTTGCCGATGATCCCTATTACGCCGGCGGTCATATTCCAACGGTGAAAGAGCTTGTCGAAAAAATTATGGAAGGAAATTAGGAGCGCTTTCATTTTGCCGGATACTGCGTCGCACTGCGGTCTCGGCGTGCTCGTGAAGCAAAAAGTTCAGTCCGCGCGCCTCGCCTTGTGCTCCTTGTCTGCGACAAAAGCAAAGCACTCTGATCTTAGATATTTTAATCTTCGATAATTTCGCTGCTACCGACACCCCACAGCGATTTTTTTTCCACCCAGCCTTTTGCGCCTTCTACCTTCACACGACACCAGCCGGGATTACATTCCAGAAGTTCCGCCGATACGTTTTTCGCAAGCCGCGCAATCTTCCGGCTTTCGACTTCCGGCTTGCGATAAAGAATAGCGATTTTTTCTTTAATCATGACAAAGCGCTGACGCGATAAAACACTTTGATGCACCCAGCCTTCGGCGTTTTCGCTATCACGAATTTTACGCCACTGTTCGAATTCCGCCGTGACTTCAAGCGGCAGGTTTTTTTGAATAAGCACGGTGCGAATGGGGTAGCGCAGGCCAGGGCCGGTGCGCACATTGACTTCATCTGATTTTGTGGAAGCGTAGCGCGGCAATTCGTGCTGCGCGAATGCAGAAAAAGCAAATAGACATAAAAAAAGCGCGAGAAAAAAACGCACAGCTACGAACCCATAACCATCAAAACGAGGGTGCCAATACACGCAACATTCCCAATCATTACTGCGATTTTTAGCCCGTATTCATAGGCTACGCGTTCAAGGCTTGATTGCTTTTTGAGATCGATGACCTGGTTGGTGTAATCTTCGTATTGGCGCACGGCTTCGCTGAAACCGAATGTATCGCGCTTGATATAGTTCGGCGCTGAGGCGACCTTCAAGATGCTGTTAAGACTGCCGTCACGCGCTGCTTTTTGAATCGCGTCCGACAATTCTTTGCGAATCGAACGGGAATGCAGATTTTCCACCACTTTCTGCAAGCGCTTGCTTACCCAGTTGGAAAGATTTTTGAGCGATTTTATTTTGCTTTCGTATTGCGCGATGGTGAGCAGCGAAAGCATGATAATGGCCGGCTCGTTAGCGTAATGCGGGAAGGCGCGCAGCGATTTCACGCGGATTTCATCAGCAAGATTAATACGCGCCGCAATAAATGCCGCGATATGGCGATCCACCGGATCAACCTTATCATGCAGTTGCTCTGGCATGTTATCCAGCGTATGCAAAAGTTCGTCGAGATCATAGACGCAGCGTTTTTCAAACAGCTGGCTTTGACAGGGGAGCTGCGGATTTAGTTCGTAGAGAATGCGCTCAATGCCGAAGCCGGGGCTGTTTTTACGAAGATATTTTGAGATGGCGAGCGCTTCCCATTGCCCGCGATTCATATCAAATTCTTCAAACTCGGGGTGCATATCCAGCCAATGATGCACCAGGTTTTTGTTGAACAAATCGGCCACATGTTGGATGAATTCGCGTTTCTCCGTGGCAAAACCAAACGCAATCATGCCGCCCAAACCATATACTTCAGCGGCTTTATCAATATAGCGCACGGGGCCCTCGGGATCGACGGTGGTGATAAGGCGAGAGAGGTCGTCGTCTGTTAGCAGGCCTTCTTTGCGCTTATTAATCGGGAAGATGGATTCCAGTTCTTCTGCGAGTTCTGTGCGCATGACGTTCAGTTTTAACCAGCGAATGACGTCTTCGATTTTGATTTCGATTTTCGCACGTTGCCAATTTAGAAAGAGCGCCTGCGCTAAGGATTTACGGCCATAATATTTTTCTTCGGCGAAAGGGAATCCTGTAAGAGATTCTTTAATCGGGCGGGTGCCGGTGGATTTCGCGGTAGAGCGACGGTTCACCCATTCCATGATTTCAATATAGCCCCAGCGCTCCGGCGCATAATCAATGAGCACACCTTTGAAATAATCGCGGATAGAGTTCATCTGGCGTATCGATTCGGTAAGGACAATCGCCGAGCCTTGCGTAAGGCGTTGCATTTGTATCTTACGCTGGTCTTTACCCTCGAAGGGATTGCTGCCCGTCATGCAGAAAGCGGCGGCGGCACCCAGCGCGAAATTATCGACGTTAAAATCGTAGTGCGCTTTAGCAAGCGGATGGGTGCACGCACGCTCAAGCGGTTCATAAATTTCGGGCTGGTAATAACCGCAGGGTGAAGAAAAACATTCGGAAAGCGTAATTTTTTCCAATTTTTTATCAAAGAAAATGGTGTTGAGGTTGATCGAGCCATGCACCACACCAAGCTGCGTAAGAAAATTGATGGTTTCGGTAAGTGGCCCAATAACTTTTTGTGTGACGAAACGCTCGCTTAATGGCTCTACTTCCTGCGCGATGATTTCAGCTAAAGAAATGCCGCGCTTTGTTTCCACTATCGCGCAGAAGCGACCGTTTTTTGCGTGTCCAATAAGGGCGATGCCCGCATCCAAGATATTCTGGAAGTTTTCATTTCGCTGACCCACCAGCTTGTAAAGGCTGTTGGTGCGCACCGGAAAACCTTTTTTGAATACGAGCGCGTAGAGGGATTGCTGCTCAGTTTTGTTGGCCTTTTTATCTTCAACTTTATAGGCTTCAGCAAATTCGGTGGCGTATTCCGGCAGCGGTTGATTTTCAAAAATTTCGTAGCGTTCAGCAAGTGGTTTTACCGAACGGAATTCATTAGACGCCATGACCTGGCCGGAAGAGACTTCCTCTCGCGTTTGATCCGCAACGATGGATTCTATATCGTCGCCTGCGTCATCGGCAGAAGTTAAGACAGGCTTTTTTGCCATGGACTCTCTTTGCTACTTGCAAGGCCGGGCACCGCGCCCGACTACTGAAGTTTTAGCATAGAAACGGGTCGTTGACCAGAATCGTATCTTCACGCTTGGGCGAGGTGGAGAGAATCGCGATCGGCGCTTCGATGAGTTCCTCGATGCGGCGAATATATTTAATCGCGGTGGCGGGAAGCTCTTTGAAACTGCGCGCGCCTTGCGTGCTTTCTTTCCAGCCGTCGATTTCTTCGTATATCGCTTCGGCTTCCGCCTGGATTTTGATGGAGGCGGGAAGATAATCGTAGATTTTGCCTGCGTATTTATAACCGACGCAGATTTTGATTTTTTCAAGGCCGTCGAGTACGTGGAGTTTGGTCAGCGCGATGCCATCAATGCCGGAGATTTTGACGGTTTGGCGCACGAGCACTGCGTCGAACCAACCGCAACGGCGTTTGCGCCCGGTGACGGTGCCGAATTCTTTGCCGCGCTCGCCGATGAGTTGGCCGATTTCGTTATCCTGCTCGGTGGGGAATGGGCCGCTGCCGACGCGCGTGGTGTAGGCTTTGGTGATGCCGAGGACGTAATGAATAGATTTGAGGCCTACGCCCGCGCCGGCAAATGCCGCACCCGCGACGGTGTTGGAGGAAGTGACGTACGGATAGGTGCCGTGATCGGCGTCGAGCAAAATGCCCTGCGCGCCTTCGAATAAAATGCGTTTTTGCTGGCGGCGGAATACATCGAGCACGCGCCAGACAGGCTGCGCATACGGTAGAATTTCTGCAGCGATTTTTTTCAAGTCAGCGAGTGTTTCTTGGAAATCAATTTCCGGCGTGCCGAAACCGCGGTGCATCACATTATGATGCGCGACCAAATTTTCCAGACGGCTTTTCAGAATATCGTCGTCGGCCAGATCGCAAACGCGAATCGCGCGGCGACCCACTTTATCTTCATACGCAGGGCCAATGCCGCGGCCGGTCGTGCCGATTTTGCTACTGCCACGCTTGGCTTCCGCAGCGGTATCAGCCTGGCTATGGAAAGGCAGAATCAGCGGCGCATTTTCCGCAATCATCAGATTTTTCGGGCTGATTTCGACACCGAGTTTTTTGAGCTGGTCGATTTCTTTGAGGAGCGCGATAGGGTCAATCACGACGCCATTGCCAATCACCGAAATTTTATCTTTGCGAACGATGCCGGAAGGAATGAGGCTGAGTTTATAGGTGGTGCCGTCAATAACGAGCGTGTGGCCCGCATTGTGACCGCCCTGAAAACGCACAACGACGTCGGCTTTTTCCGAAAGCCAATCGACGATTTTGCCTTTACCCTCATCACCCCATTGCGATCCAACCACTACTACGTTCGTCATACTTTCCTTAGCGCGTTTTGAATTTTCCCATCTACTGCGTCGCGGCGGCGGACTCGCCGTGCTCGTGTACCATAAAAGTACAGTCCGCGCGGCTCGCCTTGCACTCCTTGTATACGGAAAAATTGAAAACGCTTCTTGTGTTTTGTTCCTATGTTTTTGCGGCTACTTGTATAAAGATTTTAGCGCCGTTTGCAAGATATGCGGCAGTATATTTGGAATATCTTCCGCAATAAGGCCAAGGCCAATTTTCCTGGATGCGTCACCATGCAGCCAAACCGCGGCTGAAGCGGCTTTGAGAGGGGGCATATCTTGCGCGAGCAGGCCGGTAATCATGCCCGCCAACACATCGCCAGTACCCGCCTTGGCTAGAAACGGCGAGGCGTGGCGATTGATATAGGTGGTTCCGTCCGGCGCGGCGATAATCGTTTCACTGCCCTTAAGCACGATAATCGCACCAGAAATTTTTGCAGCTTGTTTTGTCGCGGCGATACGATCTTTTTTCCAGACGAAGAGGCGTTTGAACTCGCCTTCGTGCGGCGTGAGAATGGTCGACGCTTTGCGTGCATGAATCGCTTTAAATAATATCTGCGGATTTTTTTCAAAAACGGTGAGCGCATCGGCATCGAGCACAAGCGGTTTATCGTGCTTGAGCAGGGCAAGCGCGAGTGATTTTGTGTTTGGCGTGACGCCTGCACCGGGGCCGAGCAGATAGGCATTTTTGCGCGTATCTTTGAAAAGCGCTGTAAGATTTTTTGCGCTTTTATAATAAAAACGCATTGCCGAGAGCGGCGCTTTTGCATAGGCGGCAAGAGATTTTTCGTGCGCGGCGAGGGTGGTAAGCCCCGCACCGATGCGCAGCGCGCCGAGGCAGGCGAGCATGGCGGCGCCAGCCTTTTCCTTCTCGCCGCCGAAAATCACGGCATGACCGTGCGTATATTTATTATCCGATTTTTTGAAAACCGGGAAGTCGTCGCGCCACCGTTTTGGCGTATTTAGTAGCGGATTTTTTTGTACCATGCGGCTTCCAAAAATTCCTGTTCGAGCTCGCGCATTTCTTTGGGCAGCGCGAATTCAAAATGCTTGAAAGTTTCGCGCATGTGCTCCGGCAGCGGCGCAGATACATCAAATTTTTTGCCATACATGATGCGATAAGCATGCAGGTGCATCTGGTTGGAAATACCTGGGATGAAAGCTTTCGAGCCGCCATATTTGCCATCGCCTAAAATGGGATGGCCGATCGCGGCCATGTGGACGCGAAGCTGGTGCATGCGGCCTGTGACCGGCGCGAGCAACACCCAGGAAAGCGCGGGGCGCGCCGATTCGATGACCTGATAAAAACTTTTGGAAGGTTTGCCTTCCTTTTCATCCACGACGGATTTTTCCACCGTGCCAAGTTTTTTCTTAGCGAGAATGGGCAACGTGATAATGCCTTTTTCATGCTCAGGCACGCCAACAATGCAGGCGATATAAAGTTTGCGCACCGCTTTGGTTTTGAAGGCTTCGCCGAGTTCGGCGGCAGCGGCACCGGATTTCGCAAGCACCATAACCCCGCTGGTATCCTTATCAATGCGGTGCACGAGTTTGGGCCGTGGTTTTAAATGTGGCAAGGCAAGCGGCAGCATGTCGTCGATATTTTTATCGACTTTCGAACCGCCTTGCGCCGCAAAACCCGCCGGCTTATTGATAGCGATGATCGTTTCGTTTTCAAACAGCACCGATTTTTTAAGCACCGCAAGATCGGCGGGCTGATAGGTGATCTGGCGTTTGGCGGGATTGCGATTTTCAAGTGTAAGTTCGGGAACGGAAACGACATCACCGCTTACAATGCGATAACTTGCTTTTACTTTTTTCTGATTCAAACGAATCGCGCCTTTGCGCAGCAAACGTTCCAGCATGGTATGTGGAATTTGCGGCTGATGACGCTTAAACCAGCGATCAAGACGAATGCCTTCGTCTTCTTTATTTACGGTAAATTCCTGTTTCATAAAATACTGCGCGCGAGCCACAACCCTGCAAAGCAGCTCGCGAGTGAAAGACACAAGCTTGCGGCAAAATAGGCGGCAGCGAGCGCGATTTGCTCCTGACGTATGAGGTGAAAAAATTCGAGTGAGAAGGCGGAAAATGTGGTGAAGCCACCGCAAAAGCCGGTGATGAGGAGTAGTGTGAGCGTATCGTTTTCTTTGATTTCTGCGGCCCAGACAAAAAGTAAACCGGCGATAAAACAGCCGAAAATATTGGAAAGCAGTGCGCCAAGCGGGAAGGGCGAGGCGATATTATTTTGCGCAAATTGGCCGACGCCAAAACGCGCCACCGCGCCGAGCGCACCGCCTAAAGCTACGAGGATAAATTGCATGCGGAAACTGTATATAGGCTTACAGTCTTATGTCAAACCGTACGAGCTGCCCGCCACGCGAAAGAATAATGCGCCAGCTCTTGCCGGATTTTTCCAGGAGTGATTGGAGTTGCTTGGTGGAGGTGACAGCGGTGCCGTTTATTTCCTTGATGAGATCGCCGGGTTGAAATCCACCGCCGAGGAACGATACGCCGCCGCCCGCGACGCCGGTGACAATCACGCCGTTATTTTCGGTGATGCCCATTTCATACGAAACGGCGGGCGAGAGATTCGCCACCGTTACACCGTTCATCGGGTGATTGCCTTTCAGCGTAATTTGTTCGCGCGGCGTGGTTTCGGTGGGCGCTTTGAGCGGCAGCTTGAGGGTGAATTCCTTACCATCGCGCCACACGGCGAGATCGCAGGTGGAATTGAGCGGCAACGTGGCGAGGCGGTAGCGCAGCGATTGGCCGTTTTCGATTTCCCTGCCGTTGATTTTGAGCAGCGCATCGCCTTGTTTCACGCCGGCATTTGCAGCGGGCCCATCTTTATAGACATCCTTTACCAGCACGCCGAGCGGGGTGGAAAGGCCGAGCGATTCGGCGATGTCGGGCGTGATATCTTGCAGCGATGCGCCGAGCCACGCGCGCTGGATTTTGCCGCTGCCCGCGCCTTCAATCACCGCGCGCACCATGTTGGCGGGAATGGCGAAGCCGATGCCGTTCGAGCCGCCGCTGCGCGTATAAATCGCGGAGTTGATGCCGATGACTTCGCCATTCATATTGATGAGCGCGCCGCCGGAATTTCCGGGGTTGATCGCGGCATCGGTCTGAATGAAGAATTGATAATCGGAGATGCCGAGCGTGGTGCGGGCGAGTGCCGAGACGATGCCGCTGGTCACGGTTTGGCCGACGCCGAACGGGTTGCCGATGGCGAGCACGAGATCGCCGACTTCGATATCGTCGGAATCGTGGAAAGTGAGGAAGGGGAGATCGCCCGGCGCATTGCGGAGTTGTAGAATCGCGAGGTCGGTTTTTTCGTCGGCGAGTTTGACGTCGGCTTCGAATTCGCGGCGGTCGGCGAGCACGACTTTGATCTCGGTGCTATCTTTGACGACATGGTAATTGGTGACGATGAGTCCGTTTGGCTTCACGATGACGCCGGAGCCGAGCGAATTGACCTGGCGGGATTGTTCTATCCCCAAACCTCGGCTGCCGAAAAATTGCTGGAAAAACGGGTCGTTGAGCAGTGGGGAAACCACCCGCACCTTGCGCGCACTATAGATATTGACCACCGCCGGGGCGGTTTTTTTGACGAGCGACGCATAGGAAAGCTGGATTTGCGCTTGAGAAACGGGCACGGTTTGGGCCTGAGCCGGGCTGAATATCAAGCATGAAAGAAGGAGGATAAAGAGTTGAAATTTATTGAATCTTGCCATTTTCAAACCTCGGTTTTTGGTGTATAAGCCCCCGCGTGATGGAAGGTAATATGGTCAAACCGCTCGCAATAAACAAGCCTATCGCGGAAACGCGCGTCGTTGTCGCGATGTCGGGCGGCGTGGATAGTTCCACCGTCGCGGCGCTTTTGCACGAGCAGGGCTATCAGGTGATCGGCGTGACGCTGCAGCTTTACGATTACGGTCAGATGCCGATGAAAAAGGGCGCGTGCTGCGCGGGCCAGGATATTTACGATGCGAAAATGGTGGCGGAAAAGCTGGGCATTCCGCATTACGTGCTTGATTACGAAAATAAATTTAACGCCGGTGTGATGCAGGATTTTGCGGATAGTTATCTGCGCGGCGAAACGCCGATTCCCTGCGTGCGTTGCAATCAGACGGTGAAGTTTCGCGATTTGCTTACGGTGGCGAAGGATTTGGGCGCGGATGCGCTGGTGACGGGCCATTATGTGCAGCGCGTGGAAGGTGCGGAGAAGGCGGAATTGCACGCCGCGATCGACCCGAAAAAGGATCAGAGTTATTTCCTTTTCGCCACGACGCAGGCGCAGCTCGATTTTATGCATTTTCCGCTGGGCGGGATGACGAAAGCGGAGACGCGCGCGCATGCGGAGCGGTTCGGTTTGCCAGTCGCCGAGAAGCCGGATAGCCAGGATATTTGCTTTGTGCCGAGCGGCGGGTATGTGAGCGTTGTCGAGCGTTTGCGGCCGGAAGGTTTTATTGATGGAGACATTGTCCACACTGACGGGCGGGTGCTCGGGCGGCATAAGGGTATCGCGCATTTTACGATTGGTCAGCGCAAGGGGCTTGGTCTGGGTCATCATGAGGTGATGTTCGTGGTGAAAATCGATGCGGAAAATCACCGCGTGATTGTCGGCCCGCGCGAGGCGCTGACGAAAGATATGTTCGTGGTGAAAGAATTGAATTGGCTTGGCGATGCGCTACCCGAAACGGGCGGCCGCGTGCAGGTAAAGGTGCGTTCGATGCAGCCGAAACTTTCGGCAACAGTGTACAGAACTGAAAACGGTGCGCGCGTGGTTTTAGATGCGCCGCATGAAGCGATTACGCCTGGTCAGGCCTGTGTGTTTTACGATGGCGCACGTGTGCTGGGTGGCGGGTGGATTACACGCGAGATTTCGCGTTCGAGCGAAGCAGAAAAATTCGCGGCTTAATTAATTATAGAGTTTAATAACGCTGCAATTTTCCTTGGCGGAACGCAGCTGCTGGCAAACGAGTTTTGCCTGATCTTCAGTGAGGTTGGAAAGGCGCGCGAAATGGCCGCCTTCGGAACCGCCACCGAAATTTGAGAAGGAAATCTGCGAGTTTTTGAGCGAATTGCCGGCGAGTTGCATTGCATGCGCAACGGCATCGATCACTTCTTGTTCGCGCTGATATTTGCCCACTTCGATGGCCCAAATGGTGGAGCTGGTTTTTTTATCCTGAATAGGAAGCGGTGCGATGATTTCTGAATCCGCACCTACAAGCGTGGTAGGCTGGCCCGTGTTTTCAATTTCAATCGCGCGTGAAGTGTTCAGACGGTTTGCCATTTGTTCATCTGGCGTAGGCTTGAGCACGGGCTTGATATTTTTCGTGACAGCGGTTTTAACCTGCGAGCCCTGGCCGAGACGTTTGAAGCCGCTGTTAAGGAGCGAGACCATCGTAGCGTCGCGGCGCTTCGCGGTTGGGCCGCCCATCACCACGCCAACCAAATCCACGCCGCCGCGGGTTGCGGTGGTAACGAGGTTAAAGCCAGACGCATTGATATAGCCAGTTTTCATGCCAGTTGCGCCAGGGTATTTTTCAACGACATGGTTATGCGTAGTGTAGCGACGGCCTTTGTAGGAAAAAGCTGTGCGCGAAAAGAGCGGGAAATATTTGGGGTAATCGCGCTTGAGGGCAATGGCGAGTTTTGCCATATCAAGCGCCGTGGTTTTTTGTTGCGGATGGAAAAAGCCAGTAGCGTTTTTGAAGGTGGTATTTTTCATACCTAGTTGGCGCGCTCGCTCGGTCATGCGCTGAGCGAAATTCCACTCACTGCCCGCCACGGCTTCGCCGAGTACTACGGCGGCATCGTTCGCGGATTTTACGATGATGGCCAGAATAGCGTCTTTCACCGTGATGGTA
>CAYPXJ010000036.1:13427-14873 GCA_964414595.1 uncultured Rickettsiales bacterium | reverse complement strand
GTTTTTCGAGGATTCCACGCGCACGCGCACGTCGTTTGAAATCGCGGCGAAGGAACTTGGCGCGCACGTCATCAATATCAACATCGCCACTTCCTCGGTAAATAAGGGCGAAACCTATCTCGATACGGCGAAAAACCTCGCCGCGATGGGCGTCGATATTCTCGTCGTGCGTCACCCGCAAAGCGGCGTGCCCGCACAAATCGCGCGCGAAATACATTGCCATGTGGTGAATGCGGGCGATGGCTGCCACGAACACCCGACGCAAGCGCTGCTCGATGCGTTTACGATTCAGCAGAAGCTTGGCAAAATTGAAAATGTTTCTGTCGCGATTTGTGGCGATATTTTGCATAGCCGTGTGGCGCGTTCGAATGCGCGACTGCTCACTATGCTCGGTGCAAAAGTAACATTAATTGCGCCGCCGACATTGATGCCGCACACGCTTGATATTCCAAAAATTCACATCTCCTACGATTTGCAAAAATCCCTTCACAATGTGGATGTGGTGATGATGCTGCGTTTGCAGAAAGAACGCATGAACGGCGCCTATATGGGTTCGCTGCGCGAATTCGCGCAAATTTGGGGCTTGAATCACGAAAAACTAAATGGAACAAAACTCATTCTGCATCCCGGGCCGATTAATCGTGGCTTAGAAATGTCGAGCGCTCTGATTGACGACATGTCAAAACAGAATGCGATTCTCGATCAAGTCACCTATGGCGTGGCGGTGCGAAAAGCAGTGTTTGAGATGGTGATATAAAAAAAGAGACCCGGCTTTCGCTAGGTCTCTCTTTGGTTTGAAATTACTCGGCTAAGCCTATGCCCAATTGAGCCCACCGGTTCGTTATCCAGTCCGGGAACCAGCTAGGAATATTAAAAGATAGATAGGCTTGTTTATCATCTCCGGCGAATTTTATATGATAAAGTTCGGTCACAAAAGTCACGGCATCCCTTGGGCCTAAAAGACTCCAAGGTACATTGTACTTTTTCGACTGCCGGAAAAAATTTCCTTCCATCGTAAAGGGCAGCCCGCATATATTCTCTACATATATAAGGTACATAGAGTGCTTTGGCACTTGAACGCGGTATTGATTATGCCGGTGGCGAATTACATCCACCTCGATTGCCTCGCGCTGATTCCAATCTCCAGTAAAACTGCAAATCGTAATCCTGGCCAAATAGAGACTGTCCTTATCATCAGCTCCTTTGATGGCAAACGACTTTACCTTTTTAACAAAACGTTCTTCTGCCATTTCCATGGCAACACTCCTTAAAAGGAGACTCCAAATAAACATCTGCCGTCCAACGCTGGACTAAAAGCAGATAAGTAATCACCTTGAAGTGTAAGCGAAATTTATGACAGTATGATGACAAAATACCCTCGCAATTCCGGCAATAAAACGCTATATTCCTCTCCTGATGAGCAAAAAAACATCCTCTCAGCAATGG
>CAYPXJ010000036.1:0-13417 GCA_964414595.1 uncultured Rickettsiales bacterium | reverse complement strand
CAATGGCTCCTTCCTTCGCAAGGCATTGATAATAAAAAGAAAATAGCCTATATCAACGCGCGGTTATTCGACCCCGAGTCCAAACTCGATGTCAAAGGCGCACTACTCACCGAAGGCGAAAAAATCGCCGATTTCGGCCCACGTCTCTTCAATGATAAAGTCCCCGCCGGCATCGAAATTGTCGATTGCGGCGGCCATTTGCTCGCACCCGGTCTACTCGATATCCAGGTCCATTTCCGCGAGCCCGGCTTTGAACATAAGGAAACGATTCACACCGGCAGTAAATCCGCCGCGGCGGGTGGCATCACCACCGTTGTCTGCCAGCCGAACACCAACCCGGTAATCGATAGCCCGCTCATCGTCGAATATATTAAAAGCCGCGCGCGCGAAACTTCCTACATCAACATCCGCCTCTACGCCTCCATCAGCAAAGCGATGAAGGGCGCAGAACTCACCGAAATGGCGCTGCTTAAAGAAACCGGCCTTGTCGTCGGCTTCACCGATGACGGCCTGCCGGTGATGAACGCGGAACTCATGCGTCGCGCCTTTGAATTTTCAAAAATGCTCAATGTGCCTATCGCGCAGCACGCCGAGGATTTGAATCTCTCTCATTGCTTTAACGTTACCGCGGCCACCGTGACCTACACCCGCGGTGTCGCCGGCATTCCGAATATTTCGGAGTCAGTGATTGTCGCGCGCGATGTGCAAATCGCCGAATATACCGGCGGGCATTACCATGTGTTGCATGTCTCGGCGAAGGAATCGCTCGATGCAATTCGCGCAGCGAAAAAGCGCGGCGTCAGCGTTACGTGCGAAGTCTCGCCGCACCATTTCTCGCTCACCGACGAAGCGGTGCTCGGTTTTAACACGCTTGCAAAAATGAATCCGCCACTGCGTTCGGAAGAAGATCGCCAGGCGATGATCGAAGCGTTGAAAGACGGCACCATCGACGCCATCGCGACCGACCACGCACCGCACGATGTGGAAAGCAAATCGCTGCCGCTTGCGCAGGCGAGCTTCGGTATTGTCGGTGTGGAGACGATGTTGCCTATCGCGCTGGAGCTCTATCACAGCAAGAAATTAAGCCTGCGCGATGTTATGGCAAAAATGACATATAAGGCCGCCGACATCATCCGGGAAAATAAGGGCCGCATAAAAAAAGGTGCCATTGCAGACCTTGTTGTGGTAGATATAGACCATCCGTGGACGATAGAACCAGGTAGTTTTGCGAGTTTGTCAAAAAACACGCCGTTCAAGGGGAGGAAGGTGAAAGGCCGCGCGATACGAACGGTTTGCAAGGGGCAAACAGTCTATACGCTCGGGTGAACCCGCCATCAGGTAGATGAGGAACGTATGAAAAAATTTTATTCCCTTGTGGCTGCCTTGAGCATGACCACAGCACTGAGCGCAAATGCTGGCTCGCTTGATGAAACGCTCATGCAGGCTTATACTTTCAACCCGGATTTACACTCATCGCGTGAAGAAATTAAAGCCCGCGATGAATTGATGCCGCAGGCCCTCTCCGGCTTTTTGCCGCAAGCCCGTTTTGATTATACCGTGGGCGCAGAGCGCGAAAAAATTAACAACGGCACGCGTAACAGTTTTAACCCACAAACGCGCGAATTCTCTATCACTCAGCCTATTTTTCAGGGCGGTGAAACGTTGGCACGCATCAGCCGCGCCGAAAATCAGATAGACGCGGGTCGTTACGGTCTTCAGGAAGCAGAACAGCGCTTACTTCAAAGCGCGGTGCAAGCCTATATGAGCGTCGTGCGTAACCAGGAAGTGCTGCGCCTCAGCAAACATAACGAAGAAGTGCTGGGCCAACAGCTTTCTGCAACAAAAGATCGTTTTGAACTCGGCGAAACCACGCGCACGGACGTAGCGCAATCCGAAGCGCGCCTTTCCCGCGCGATGTCGGATCGTTTGCGCGCCGAAGGCGATTTGGATTCTGCAAAAGCAACTTTTATTCGCATTGTGGGTCAGCCAGTGGAAAATGCAACAATGCCGACTGATGTTCACCCCGTGCCCGATACGCTCGAAGAAGCCATCGCGATTGGCACGAAAGAAAATCCTAATTTACTCGCTTCGCAATATGTTGCCAAATCCGCGAAAGACGATGTTGATATCGCAGTAGCGCGCATTTTGCCAGATGTGAACGTTCGTGCCTCGAAGCGCACCGTAGAAGATGGCGGCACCTTCGTGGGCGATCAGGATTCCGATAGCGTGCTCTTACAAGTTGCCGTGCCCCTTTTCCAGGGCGGCGCGGAATATTCTGCTGTGCGTCAAAACAAGCGTGTCGCGGAGCAGCGTAAGCTTGAGCAAGAAAACGCCTATAATGAAACCGTTGAGCGCATCACGCGCGCGTGGGAAGATTTGCAAACCGCACGCGCTACCATCAAAGCCAACGCGGACGCCGTAAAAGCCGCGGCGGTCGCACTCGATGGCGTAAAGCAAGAAAACGAAGTCGGTTCACGCACCACGCTTGATGTACTCGATGCCGAGCAGGAACTTTTTGTCGCGCGCGTCAACCTCATCACCGCGCAAACCAACGAAGTGATTGCGATTTATAACCTTCGTGCATCCATTGGTTATCTCACTATGGAGAAACTGAAACTTCCGGTAGAAATTTATAACCCGAAAGATCACTACCAGCGCGTGAAGTATCGTTTCGTAGGTTTATAGCCACACCACTAGCGGCAAAAAGAGCCCCGTTTTGCCCCCGTTTCGTATTAGCGCTTTTCATTTGACGAAGAGTATGCTTTTAGTAACACATATTTCTAATTCTCTCGGGGGAGAAGCATGGCAGAACAGCCTGAATCCATGGAGGAAATCCTTCAATCGATTCGCCAAATCATTGCGAATGAAGAAGGCACACCTGCTGCGCCGCAACCTAACGGCGCGCCGGTAGCTGCTGCTCCAGCGCCCGCTCCAGCCTCTGCGCCTGCGGCTCCTGCTCCAGAAAAAGCGCCCGCTCCAGCCGCGCCGCTACAAAAAGCAGAAGACGTGCTCGAGCTTACCAACATGGTGCCACCAGAACCGCCTGCGCAAGCCGCTTCACAGCCTGCGCCGCAGCCTAAGCCTTCTATTCCGGCGGCGACGAATGATCCTATTGATAATCTGTTACAATCCCCAACTAGCCAAAACGCTGCGAATATTGTAGGCTCAGTTACATTGGATTCGATACTTTCCAATCAAACCGCCTCGATATCAACGCAGGCAGTGAGGGAGATGATGAGTCAGGTACCGCGTACAAAAATTGATTCGCCTACGGTAGGAAACGGCCTTCGCCTTGAAGATTTAGTGGTGGATGCGATGCGCCCTTACCTTGCTGAATGGCTGAATAAAAATCTGCCAACCATCGTGCGTGAAATTGTCACGAAAGAAGTCCGGCGGATCATGCCGAACGAGTAAGTTTGACCAGGGCCATCCTTGGTTTAGGCTCAAATACGGGTGATCGCCTGGCGAATCTTGCTGCGGCCATTACAGCACTCCGCATTCTTCTTGAAAAAATCCAAATTTCTTCCATTTACGCATCCGAAGCGCTCCTTAAGCCAGGTGCGCCGGAAGCATGGAATAAGCCCTTTCTCAACATGGTTTGCTTAGGGGAATATCCTTCGCAGCCGGAACATTTACTAGCGCATTGCCAGCAAATCGAACAAGCGCTTGGCAAAACCAGCGCACCCGGAAGCTGGGCGCCGCGCGCTATCGATATCGATATTCTTGCTTTTGGCGATCGTGTGGTAAACACGCCTATACTCACCATCCCTCACCCACATATGCAATTGCGGCCCTTTGTTCTGTTACCTCTGGCGGAAATCGCGCCGGGCTGGCGGCACCCGCACCTGCAAAAAACAGCAGCGGAGCTGGCTTCAACCGTGGTTTCAGATTCCGCTTGTGCCACCCGTAAGACGGACTATAGTCTTAACGCAAATTAACAATTTTCTTAATAATCGATGACACAAATTGTAGGCATCTTGAATATCACGCCGGATTCCTTTTCCGACGGCGGAAAATGGTTAAATCCGGATAAAGCTTACGCGCGTATGATGGAAATGGTGGAGCAAGGCGCGGATGTTATTGATCTGGGTGCGGAATCCACGCGTCCTGGCGCCGCGCTTCTCACCCACGCAGAAGAATGGGAGCGTTTGCAACCCGTACTGCAACGTCACTTGCGCGCACTCGCAGACGATGTGGTGTTGAGTGTCGATTCGCGTCACCCGGAAACCATTCAGAAAGCGCTCGATTACGGCATTCATTGGATGAACGATGTTTCCGGCCTGCGCAGCCCGCAGATGCAGCAGCTTGCCGCGCAATATCCTGTGAAGGTGATTCTCATGCACAATCTGGGCTTCCCGCCCAGTCCAAATAATATTCTTCCCGAGGACGCCGACCCGGTGCAACTCATTTTCGATTGGGCAGAAAATAAATTAAAACATTTGGAAAGCGTGGGCATCGCGCGCGAAAAAATTATTTTCGATCCCGGCCTCGGCTTTGGTAAAAACGCGCAGCAATCGGTGGATATTGTTCGCGATGCGCGGCGTTTCAAACATCTGGGTGTACCGGTTCTTTTTGGCCATTCGCGTAAATCTTTTCTCTATTACATTACTGGAGAAGAAAAACCTGAGGATCGCGATGCCGAAACCAACGCAATGACGCTCTATCTCGCGCGGCAGGATATTGATTACGTGCGTGTGCATAATATCCACACTGCCGCAAAAACATTGAAAGTCATGCGTGCGATTGAAGCGGTGAACGCCTAAGCGCGTTGCGGCGACGCACAAATTCGTGTAAAAGAGATTCATCAGGAAAGTAATCAGGGGCTTCTAAAAATTCTATTTTTAGGCGGCAAGTTTTAGAAGCAGCCGCGCGCAGAACCGGAGTGTACAAATAAGTACATGAGGATTCGAGCGCGGATGCGACGACAAAATTGACCCTAAAAATAAATTTAGAGATGCCCCATAAGATCAGGAGGATCGCATGTCTATCGCCGTTAAATCACTCGAACAATCATGGAAATTACCCCGCTGGAAAGGCGTCGAACGCCCTTACACGGCGGCGGAAGTGCTGCGTTTACGCGGCTCGTTGCGCATTGAATATACGCTCGCGCGTTTAACGGCGGAAAAACTTTGGCAGCGCATCACCAGCGAATCTTATATCAACGCGCTCGGTGCCCTCACCGGCAACCAGGCAATGCAAATGGCGAAGGCTGGCCTCAAAGCGATTTACTTGAGCGGTTGGCAAGTTGCCGCCGATGCGAATAACGCGGGCCACATGTACCCGGACCAAAGTCTTTACCCGGCGGATAGCGTGCCGAGCGTGGTGAAAAAAATCAACAATACGCTCCAGCGCGCTGACCAGATTCAGCATATGGAAGGCAAAGGCAACACCGATTATTTCATCCCGATTGTCGCCGACGCGGAAGCGGGTTTCGGCGGCGTCCTCAACGCATTCGAACTCATGAAAGGCATGATCGAAGCCGGTGCAGCGGGCGTCCATTTTGAAGACCAACTCGCTTCGGCTAAAAAATGCGGCCATATGGGCGGTAAAGTACTCGTCCCCGTACGCGAACAAATTCAAAAACTCACCGCTGCGCGTCTCGCCGCGGACATCATGGATGTGCCGACGATTATCGTCGCACGCACGGATGCTAACGGCGCGTATCTGCTCACCAGCGATATCGACCCGGTCGATAAAAAACTCACCACCGGCGAACGCACCGTCGAAGGTTTTTATAAATACAAAGGCGGCATTGACGCGGCGATTGCGCGCGGCATCGCTTACGCGCCGTACTGCGATCTCATCTGGTGCGAAACGTCCACGCCGGATTTGAAAGAGGCGAAAAAATTCGCCGAGGCCGTGCATAAAAAATATCCCGGCAAAATGCTCGCCTATAATTGCTCACCGTCCTTTAACTGGAAGAAAAATCTCGATAACGCGACGATTGCCAAATTCCAAAAAGAGCTCGGCAAAATGGGCTACCGCTTCCAATTCGTTACCCTTGCGGGCTTCCACGCGCTCAATTACAGCATGTTCGATCTCGCCCGCAAATACGGCAAAACCGGCATGTCGGCTTACGTCGAATTGCAGGAAAAAGAATTCGCCGATGAAAAAGTGGGCTACACCGCCACAAAACATCAGCGCGAAGTCGGTACCGGCTATTTCGACGAGGTGAACCAGGTGATCACCGGCGGCGAAAGCTCCGTCGCGGCACTGCACGGTTCGACGGAAGAAGAGCAGTTCAAGGGCAAAAAGAAACGCGCGTAATTAATCTAGCGCTACACAAGTACCAAAATTTTGTGAAATTATAGGTGAGTCGTCTCCTAATATGCTCCCTATGTGCCTAGACATAATTACAGGGTATGCTTTCGCATTTTCTATTTGAAAAACTGAGGTTGCAACTAAGTTTCCAGTTTCAGTAATTTCTAAAAAATGAATAACTTTATCACCTAATAAAATAGCTACAGTTTCAGTCCCTATTCTTCCTATTACGCGTGCAGTACCACTTTTTGGATCAATAGAATCATACACAATATCGGTATCACTGAACGGTTTCTGATCTTTTTCTACATTTTTTACTTTGAGTTTATCGTTATATTCTGCGGTGAAACCAACGTCAAAACTACACCTCAGCGTTTTTACTGCTACTAATTCATTGGCCTGAACTGCCACACTCCAGAGCAAAGCCAATAACGCTAATATATACATATACATAATGAGTACCTTTCTAAGTTTATGTCTTAATTCCTTAAACCTATAACCGATAACCGCTACTTCCTCGGGTGAAATTCCTGATACGCCGCCATTAAACGCTGCGTGTTTACATGCGTATACACCTGCGTTGTTGACACGCTACTGTGGCCCAATAATTCCTGTATCGCGCGCAAATCAGCACCGCTTTCCAGCAGGTGCGTTGCAAAACTATGGCGCAGCGCATGCGGCGTTAAACTCTCCGGCAAACCAATCGCCCGCCGCGCATCCTTCATAATTTTTTGAAACACACTCGCCTGCAATTTTTTGCCCTGCTCGCCGCGCCAAATCGATTCACCCTTCGCCACCGCAAACGGCAACGCCGCGAGATACGCCGCAATCGCTTCACGTATCGCCGGCAACATCGGCACCGCGCGTTCCTTGCTTCCTTTGCCGCGCACCGTAATCACCTCGCCCGCCAGCATCGCCTGCGTCACACTTAAGCCTTCCGAAATACGCAACCCCGTGCCGTAAAGTAAAAGTGCGAACGCCATATCGCGCAGCCCCATCCAGCCCGGCGCGTTATTTTTAAGATGCTGCAAAAGCGCGAGCGCCTGGTCGCGTGAAATATCTTTCGGCAACGTCTTGGCGAATTTTGGACTTTTCAGCGCAAAAATCGCCGAATCTTTCATCACTCCTTGGCGCTCCAAATAACGATAGAACGAACGCACCACCGCGACCGCGCGCGCATTCGATCGCGGCAATAATCCTTCGCGCGCACGCGCGGCGACCCAGGCACGAAAATCGCCAATCTCTAACGCCGTGAGCAACTCCAAACCCACCGCCGCGCCGCGATATTCTTTGATAAAATTCAAAAACTGCTGCATATCGCGCCGATACGCCGCGAGCGTATGCGCCGAATAACCGCGCGACCGACCGAGCCAGGCAAACCATTCTTCCAAAATCCGCGCGAAATCCGTGGACATCGCTTTCCCCCTCTTTTATAGCATCCGCATGCGTGTAATTCGCGGCTCAAAACATTGTCCGGCCTCATCTTACCACAGCGTGCTGACCATTGGAAATTTCGATGGCGTGCATCTGGGCCATCAGGATATTTTGGCGCGCGGAAAAAAACTGGCGGCGGAAAAAAACGCGCCGCTCGCGCTGCTCACCTTTCATCCGCACCCGGCGCGGATTCTGCGCCCGGACGCGCCGCGCGAAAATCTCACCACGATTCGTGGCAAACTCTTGCTTCTTAAAAAACACGGCGTCGATACGGTAATTTTCGAGCGTTTCACGAAAACTCTCGCCGCACTTTCCGCGCGCGAATTCTTCACACAATTTCTGCTCACCGCACTCAAAACATCGCACATTATTATCGGTAGTGATTTTATTTTCGGCCGCGGGCGCGAGGGTAATGTTGCGTTACTTTCCGAACTCTGCCACGAGCATAAAATCGGCCTCACCATCATCGAAACGCATAACGAGGAAAATCACAAAGCCATTTCCTCCACCGCGATTCGCAGCGCGCTCAAAGAAGGCGATGTAACCCACGCCACCGCATTACTCGGCCGCTCGCCAACACTTTTCGGCCGCGTCGTGCATGGCGATAATCGCGGCGCGGCGCTCGGCTTTCCTACTGCGAATCTGAAATGCCACGGCCAGCTTGCACCGCTTGAAGGTGTATACAGTGTTTTTGCGCATGTTGACGGCGCACGCATAGAAGGTGTCGCCCATCTCGGCCCGCGCCCGACCTTCGATTCCGCCGCGCCGACCATCGAAGTGCATCTGATGAATTTCAACCAATCGCTTTACGGCAAACGCGTGACTATCTCTTTCCTCAACCGCATTCGTGGTGTAGAACGATTTGCCGACAAGGAGGCCCTGATTGCCCAGATCAAAAAAGATATCGAAGCTGCAAAAATCCACTTTAAAAATCATGAATAAGATTCTGAATAAAAAGCAATTTCTCTTTGGATTTTTAATTGTTCTTATTACCGTTGCGCTCGATCAGGGCAGCAAATGGTGGATCATGGAAATCCTCTACGAACGCCAGGCTGCACCTATCACCATCCTGCCCTTTTTCAACCTGGTGATGGTGTGGAACCCCGGCGTCTCCTTCGGCATGCTGCAAACTTTAAGCTACGGGCACATTATCCTCTCCGCCGCGGCGCTTATCATCATCAGCGTCCTCTTCGCCTGGATGTGGAAAAGCCCTGGCCGCGCAACCAACCTCGCGCTTGGCCTCATCATCGGCGGCGCGATGGGCAATATCATTGATCGCATTCGCTTCGGCGCGGTGGCCGATTTTTTTGATTTTCACCTTGCAAACTGGCACTGGCCCGCCTTTAATATCGCCGACAGCGCCGTATTTATCGGCGCGTGTATTCTCATCTACCTATCCCTACTTGGAAAAGAAAAATGAACCCGAAAATTTCCCGCCTTTTGACTCTCAGCCTTACCGGCATCCTATTGGTTGCCTGCTCCGGCTCGGATGTGAAAAAAAATCTTGGTCTTAATAAACCCGCGCCGGACGAATTCATGGTGCTGGCCCGTCCGCCCCTTACTGTCCCGCCGGAGTTTAATCTCCCCGCGCCTGAGCAAGCCACACGCATGAAAGAAGAGCAATCGCGAGCATCAGCACGCCAACTTTTGTTTGAAAAAAATGCCGCGGCGAAACCCGCTGGCTCGGCGGAAACCCGATTACTACAAAAAGCGGGCGCAACCGGTGCGGAAGAAAATATTCGCGATCTGATTGATGAAGAAAACACCGCGCTTCATCCAGAAGAGCAGGAAGAGGAAGAAGGCTTTTTCGGCACACTCTTTGAACCCATTACCGGAAAAACACGCGAGCCGGTGGTCGATCCTGTAAAAGAAAAAGAGCGCATCGCCACCAATCAGGCTGAAGGCAAGCCCGTGAACGAAGGCGATGTGCCTACCACGAAACAACGCGATCGCGGCATTCTCGACGTATTTTAGAGGCTTTAATGCGCATCACCATCGATTACTCCGGCAGCGATCAGGCGCGGATAGCGTCTTCCCGTCTTGCCGCGCCAATCATCGCGTCAGAAATTAAAACACATTTACCCGCTTGCAAAAAAGCGTTGGAAGCCAAAGCCACGCGTTATTTAATCACGCACGCGCGCAAAGGTAACTTTGATACCCAGGCAGAAAAAGTCGCGGCATCTGTAAGAAAATGGGCAAAATCGATTGTGATTGTAGGCATTGGTGGTGCGTCGCTTTCGGCCAAATGCCTGAACGCGCTGCGCGTGCATAACAGCAAACCGACCCTTCATATTCTCGATAATATCGACCCGTATCTGGTGACGCAGGTGCTCTCGCAAATCGATATCAAAACCACCTATTTCCTTTTCGTCAGCAAGTCGGGCGGCACGCTGGAAACGCTTTCGCTCACGCTCATCATGCTCGAGAAACTCACCAAAACGCTTGGCAAAAATATTGCGCACCACGCTGCTGCGATCACCGAGCCAGGCATCAATCCTATGCGGCAATTAGCGCGCGCACACGGGCTCACGATTATCGATCACGATACGGAAATTGGCGGACGTTTTTCTGCCTTTACCGAAGTTGGTTTGCTGCCTGCCGCGCTGATTGGCCTTGATGTAAAAGCGATTCAGAAAGGCGTGAAAGCCGCCGTCACCGCGCATACATCCTTCACTTCGATCAAACCGGAACACGCATTATACGGCGCGGCGTGGAACATCGCCGCGGCAAAACTCGGCGCCAATATGCACATCCAAATGCCGTACGCCGAAGCACTTACGCCTTTCGCACAGTGGCACCGCCAGTTATGGGCGGAAAGCCTGGGTAAAAACGGTAAAGGCACAACGCCGCTTTACGCGCTCGGCACCACCGATCAGCATAGCCAGTTGCAGCTTTATCTCGATGGCCCGCGCGATAAAATTTTCACCTTCCTCACCGCTGATACCCACGATACGTCGTATAAAATTCCTGCGCCCGGCAAAAAATTAGAGGAAGACTATTACTATCTCAAAGGCAAAAAACTCCATCAGGTTTTTCTCGCCGAACAGAACGCTACCATCGATACATTCCGCGAAACGCATGTGCCGCATCGCCGTATTCACGCCAAGGAGTGGAATGAATTTTCGCTCGGCTTCCTCATGATGTATTCCATGCTGGAAACGATATACGCCGCCGCGCTTCTCGATGTAAATCCCTATGGCCAACCTGCCGTTGAACAGGGCAAACTCCGCGCCAAAAAAATTCTGGAAGACGCATGACAATTCGCATTCTTCCCACGCAGCTTATCAACCGCATCGCTGCCGGCGAAGTGGTTGAGCGGCCCGCCTCCGTCGTAAAAGAATTGCTGGAAAACGCGCTCGACGCCGGTGCTGATCACATCGAAATCACCGTGGAAGAAGGCGGCCGCAACCTCATCCGCATTCGCGATAACGGCGGCGGCATGACACGCGACGAACTCCCCATCGCGATTCAGCGCCACGCCACGTCAAAGCTCCCCGACGAAGATTTATTTAATATCCGCTCCTTCGGCTTTCGCGGCGAAGCGTTGCCCTCGATCGGCTCCGTCGCTCGGCTCAAAATCGCCAGCGCGAAACGCGGCTCCGGCGAAGGCTGGGCTATCGAAGTAAATGGCGGCGACACAAGCGCCATCACCCCGGCAGCCCACCCCACAGGAACTACCGTCGAAGTGCGCGATTTATTTTTCGCCACACCCGCGCGCCTGAAATTTCTAAAATCCGTCCGCGCCGAGCAGCAACATATCCTCGATACCGTGCAGCGCGTCGCAATGGCGCATCCGGAAGTCGAATTCCGCCTCATTACCGGCAGCAAAACCACGCTAAAATACCCCAAAGCAGCCAATACCGGCGCGCGTCTTTCGCAGGTGCTTGGCGAGAATTTTCTTACCAATTCTGTGCCACTGGAAGGCCGTTTGGAAGAAATTACGCTGCAAGGCCTAACGAGTTTGCCCACACATCATCGTAGCACCAGCAAATTTCAATATTTTTATGTGAACGGCCGCCCGGTGATGGATAAATTTCTGCTCGGCGCCACGCGCGCGGTCTATCACGATTTCATGCCGCACGATAAATTTCCGGAAGTAGCAATCTTCTTCACCGCGCCGCCGGAGGAAGTCGATGTGAACGTGCATCCGGCGAAAGCGGAAGTGCGTTTTCGCGATCCACAAACGGTGCGCCACGCGCTTGTCTCCACGATTCGTAAAGCGCTCGAAGCCGCGGGCTTCCGCGCCTCAAGCGATGCAGCACAACAGGCGCTTAAACATTTCATTCCTTCTTATCAACCACAGTCGCCGCAATCTTACACAAATTTTTCCGAGCAGAATTATGCGCATTACGCCGCGCCGCGTTACCATGGCCCCGCGCAACCGACATTGCTGGAAGCCGCCGGCACAGCGCTGCTCATGCGGCCGCTCGAAACACAACCGCTCCAGCAGGAAAATCATTTTCCGCTCGGTGTTGCCTGCGCGCAATTACATAACACTTATATTGTCGCGCAAACCAACGATGGCCTGGTGATTGTTGATCAGCACGCCGCGCATGAACGCATCGTCTATGAGCGCATGAAAAATGCGCTGGCGCAAAAAAATATCGCCACGCAAAAAATGTTGATTCCAGAAGCGATAAAACTCGAACAGCAACTCGTGCAGGCGCTACTTGAGAAAAAAGATCAGCTGCAAAAAATGGGCCTGATATTCAGCGCCGCAGATGAAAACACGATCATCATTCATGAAGTTCCGGCGATGCTGAAAGATATGAATCTGCCGGATCTCGTGCGCGAAATCGCCGAGGAAATTCAGGAATACGGCGATATTTTTGCCGTCGGCGACGCGGTCGAACATATCTGCGAAACCATCGCCTGCCACGGCAGCATTCGCGCCGGCCGCGCGCTCAACATCCACGAAATGAACGCGCTGCTGCGCGATATGGAAGCCACACCGCATTCGGGCCAGTGCAACCATGGCCGCCCGACTTACATCAAGCTAAAATTGCACGACATCGAAAAACTTTTTGGCCGCCGTTAGTGTCTGACATTTTAATATTTGATCGTTCCGTAAAAAAACTGCACCGTGCGCGCGCGCAAAAGCATCTCGCCAACCACGATGTATTGCTGCACGAAGTTGCCGCGCGCATGATCGATCGCTTCGATATCGTGCAGAAAAATTTTACCACAATTCTCGATCTCAGCGCGCATACAAATATAACGGCACCTCTTCTCACGCAGCGTTTTCCGCATGCACAGATCACACAGGCTGATTTTTCCGATACAGAAATTTTATCGGCAAAACTGGCATCTTTTGATCTCGCGATTTCGCTACTCAATCTGCACTGGATAAATGATCTACCCGGCGCACTGATTCAAATTCGCCAGGCGCTGAAACCCGACAGCATGTTCATTGCCACATTGCTTGGCGGCGCAACATTGCAAGAATTACGCGAATCTTATATCGCCGCCGAAAGCGCGCTCTCGAATAAAATCGGCCCGCGTATTTCACCCTTCGCCGATGTGCGTGATATGGCAGCACTCCTGCAGCGCGCGGGTTTTGAACTCCCCGTCGCCGATACCGAACGCCTCACGCTTTATTACAAACATCCGTACGATTTGATGCGTGAATTGCGCGGCCTGGGTGAAACAAATGCGCTTCTCAAGCGGCAGAAAAATTTCACCACACGTCGTGCGATGGAAGCAATCGCGCATACGTATAAGG
>CAYPXJ010000035.1:0-15080 GCA_964414595.1 uncultured Rickettsiales bacterium | reverse complement strand
GATTGGTTTCGTGCGAAGCCGAGTTAATTGCACTGCTTAATTTTTCCGGCGCACTCCAAGCTGCAAGGGGTGCCGTTCTTTTAACAACATAAATATCCGCATTACCGCCATCATCGCGCTGATAATAGAATTCAAGATCGTCAGCAGACATCATGCCACAGGCATCCGCTTGGTGCGTGTTAAAACTCATATTAACTGGCGTGCCGAACTTGGATGTCACGCTGGTGCGCATGGCCATATAGATATCGTTATCCAGCCACATCGTACGTGTGTTGGGGGCGTAACTGTAATAGCCTTTATGGTGCCCAACACGCTCTGGCCCTGTAATCGGCGGGTTATGAAAATCACTTGAGAAGAAAGCAAATTGATACGGCGTGTAAGCAAAATAAATGGTGAGGCCATCCGGTGTCATATAAGCCGAATCTGACCATCCGGCAGTGTTTATAGGGACATTTTGTGACATTACCTGCGCATAAGTACTCTCAAATTGGGCAGGATCGCTCAATGCCACTTCAGAAGCAACTTTGAGCTCTGCCGCCTGAGAGGGAATGATTACCGATGTATATATAGATGCACCAACTGCAAGAGCGGCTGAAAAAAGCCGCGTGAAATGTGTCCCCATAGAACCTCCCCGTATTTTAACTATATATTAACTTTTTTACGGATATTTTTCAATGAGGAATTGATTAAATAGAGAATTATTACCCTTTGAATTCAAAGATTTGTATAAAAATTGAAGTAATTTTTAAGTAGCTAGATATTCTGCCTTCATATCAATCTATTGGCTTGGGTTTGCTCCATTTTCCATTAGGTAACAATGTCGATTCAGCGGCATAAATGAGGCCATTTTCGAAGTCTGGTAGCGCCAACATCATCCGTTTTCCGTCACGGGTAATAGAGGGCTCGGAGGCCTTGAGACTTCCCCCTTCAAACTCAACCGGTTTCGCTTCTGACCACCAATCGCCCTTTTTATCGACCTGCATAATCGTATGGCTGCGCACGAAATAGCCCTTCGTTCCTTCCGGATTAAACCAGACAACATCATCCATTTCTTTTGAGCTAAAAGGCGCACCAAGATTTTTTGCGCGCCCCCAACTTCCATCCGGCTGGCGGAACGAAACATAAATATCCATATCGCCTAAGCCGCCCTTACGATTGGAAGAAAAGAAGAGCAGTTTTTCATCAACCGTAATATGCGGATTTGTTTCATTCGCTTTAGGATCATTTACATTCGCATTTAGCCTTTGCGGCTTTCCCCAACCATTTCCATTTTTACGCACAACATAAATATCTGCCTGACCATCAAGATCTTTTTGATAATACATGGCTTTGCCATCAATGGTGAGCATCGGACAGGCGTCTGCATTCTCATCGTTAAAAGGCAAATTTTTAGGAGCAGACCATGTACCATTCGCTTGCCGTGTAGAAACGTAAATGTCCGAATCTTTCCAAAAATCCTTGCCGCTATGATGGCCCGGGCGGTCAGGACCAATTTTTTTGGGAGTGCCACCAAAGAAAATCGGCATGATGTTATAAGGGGTATACATGAAATAAAGTTCTTTACCGTCCGGCGTCATGTAGGGCGAATCCGCCCAACCCGCTGTATTAATACGATTTGGATTGCTAATTCTTTGCACCAATTCTTTAGATGGCGTCGGCGTGCCGGCATAAGCTGCCGTTGAAATAATAAGAGCAGAGAGCAGATAAATGAATTTCATAAAGCCTCCAATATATACGGAGGCGTAGCATCAAACGCGGCGAGCAACCATCATTTTTTTGATTTCGGCAATGGCCTTCGCTGGGTTCAAGCCCTTAGGGCAGGTTTTTGCGCAGTTCATGATCGTATGGCAACGATAGAGTTTGAATGGATCTTCCAAATCATCCAGACGTGCACCGGTTGCTTCGTCACGGCTATCTACAAGCCAGCGATAGGCTTGCAGCAGAATCGCAGGGCCTAGATAACGGTCGGAATTCCACCAATAGCTCGGGCAGGAAGTAGAGCAGCAGGCGCATAGGATACATTCGTAAAGCCCATCCAGTTTTTCACGATCCTCCGGTGATTGCAGACGCTCTTTATCCGAAGGTGCGGCCGAATCGGTTTTCAACCAGGGCTCAATCGATTCAAGCTGTGCGTAAAAATGTTTCAAATCGGGCACAAGATCTTTCACAACCGGCATATGGGGCAGGGGATAGACATCCACCGCGCCGCTCACATCTTCGGTTGCCTTTGTGCAGGCGAGAGTATTCGTTCCGTCGATATTCATAGCGCAGGAACCGCAAATACCTTCGCGGCAGGAGCGGCGGAAGGTGAGAGTGCTGTCTATATTGCCTTTAATATAGATGAGCGCATCCAGCACCATCGGGCCGCATTTATCGAGGTCGATTTCGTAGGTATCCATACGGGGATTACCTTCATCTTCTGGATCCCAGCGGTAAATTTTGAATTGCTTGATACGCGCGCCCGTATTTTTTAGCGCAGCAAATGTGCGGCCTTTTTTAACTTTAGAATTTTGTGGAAGTACAAGTTCAACCATACATTGGCTCCTAATAAACGCGCGCCTTCGGCGGAATAGGTTTCACTTCGTCTGTCATCGTTTTCATGGTGACAGGGCGATAATCGATCGTAGTTTTGTTCTTTTCATCAATCCAGCAAATCGTGTGCTTCATCCAGTTTTTATCATCCCGTTTGGAATAATCTTCGCGCGCATGCGCGCCGCGGCTTTCTTTGCGATTCAGCGCACCCGTTACTGTAATAACGGCCTGCGGTAGCATATTACCAAGCTCAAGCGCCTCCACCAAATCGCTATTCCAGATCAAGCCTCTATCTTTGATGCCGATATCCGAATAGCTATTTGCAATTTTGGTAATTTTTGCGAGGCCTTCTTTTAGCGAAGATTCGTCACGGAAAACCGCAGCATGTTTCTGCATCGTGGATTGCATCGCGGCACGAATATCAGCAGTAGAAGTTTTTCCTTTGCTGTTACGTATTGCATCAAGATAGGCAAGGGCTGACTGGCCTGCGTTTTTAGGTAATGATTTTGGCTTGCTGCCTGGCTTAATAAGTTCAGAAGCTTTAATGGCGGCCGCGCGGCCAAACACCACCAAATCTAACAAAGAATTGGAGCCTAGGCGGTTTGCGCCGTGTACAGAAACGCACGCCGCCTCACCAATAGCCATAAGCCCGGGAACAATTTTATTTGTGTCCTTACCTTTTTTAGTAACCACTTGGCCATGGACAGTCGTTGGAATACCGCCCATGTTGTAATGTACAGTTGGTAAGACTGGAATGGGCTGTTTCGTTACATCCACGCCAGCGAAAATTTTTGCGGTTTCAGAAATGCCCGGCAAACGCTGATGCAAAATTTTTGGATCCAGATGATTGAGATGAAGGAAAATATGATCTTTATTCGGCCCTACGCCACGGCCCTCGCGAATTTCAATGGTCATAGCGCGACTGACTACGTCACGGGAGGCAAGGTCTTTTGCATGCGGTGCGTAACGCTCCATGAAACGCTCACCCTCTGAATTCACCAAATAACCACCTTCGCCGCGCGCGCCTTCCGTGATTAAACATCCTGCGCCGTAAACACCTGTCGGGTGGAACTGAACAAATTCCATATCCTGCAGAGGCAAACCAGCACGCGCAACCATGCCGCCGCCATCGCCGGTGCAAGTGTGCGCTGAGGTGGCGGAGAAATACGCGCGACCATAACCACCGGTCGCAAGCACTACTTGATGCGCGTTAAAACGGTGAATAGTGCCGTCATCCAGATTCCAAGCCATCACGCCACGGCAATTTCCCTCATCATCCATAATGAGATCCAGCGCAAAATATTCGATAAAAAACTTCGCTTTGAATTTCAGCGATTGCTGATAGAGCGTGTGTAAAATCGCATGACCTGTTCGGTCAGCAGCAGCACAAGTACGCACTGCCGGCGGACCTTCACCAAACTGCGTTGTCATCCCTCCAAAAGGGCGCTGATAAATTTTACCTTCCTTCGTACGCGAGAAGGGAACGCCGTAATGTTCCAGTTCAATAATGGCTGGAATCGCCTCACGGCACATATATTCAATGGCATCCTGATCGCCAAGCCAATCCGAACCCTTGACGGTGTCATACATATGCCAACGCCAGTCATCTTCACTCATATTTCCAAGCGCCGCAGAAATACCACCTTGTGCAGCCACTGTATGGCTACGTGTAGGAAAAACTTTTGTGATACAAGCGGTATTCAGGCCGCGTTCAGCCATGCCAAATGTTGCGCGCAGCCCCGCACCGCCGGCTCCAACAACAACTGCATCGTAGGTGTGATCGATAATTTCGTAACTGTTCATGCTCATGCGCCTTTAATAACAAGCATCAAAATGGAATAAATGGCGGAAAGCACCGCTAGAATGCTCGCCAGTTTTAGGAAAATAATAGAAGCAAGTTTTTTAAACTCGTTATGCACATAATCTTCAATTACCACCACGGCATGCAGCACCGAATAATAAAAAGAAAACAGCAACAACACCGAAAGTAAAAATCCATTAAGCGGCTTAGAAACAAAAGCTAGCAATGCTTCGTAGGTATAGCTTGGCAGAATCGCTAAATTATAAAAAAGCCAAAGCAGTAGTGGCGCGGTGCCGATAAAGGAAATTTTTTCTTCCAGCCAGTGATCAACGCCCGTTTTTGCAGAGCCAAGACCGCGTGCCTTCTTAAGGGGGGATTTATATTCCGCCATAATTTCTCGCATAAATAAGGTAAGCAATAGAAGCTGTGAGTAGCGCAGCTGTAAACAGCACGAGTGCAAATGTTTTGCCAATAACTTTTACATTAAGACCATAACCCGCATCCCAGAATAAATGACGAACACCATTTGCAAGGTGATAGCAGGCACAGAAAAAACCACCCAAATGAATTACTTGACCAAAAATCGTTTGCGCGAATTGCTGAATGTAATTGAACAAATCCGGATTCCAGGCAAGCGCAAGAACTGAAACAACAACTCCAAATAAACCAACAAATAAAACCAAACCCGCAATACGGTGGCTGATAGAAGAAATGGAGCTATTTTGCGGTTTATAAATGGTTAGGTGAGGGGAAAGAGGACGCTCGCGCAACGGCTTTCTCACCGGCACTTGCGCCACCGCAGCTTTTGCCGGAGCAACCTTAGCAGGCGCAGATTTTACTTTCGCTTTTTTAGAAGCCATCGTGATTTCCTGACCTCTGTATGTATAACGAAAATAGCTTATACACGCAAGGTTTAGAATATTTCACGTTAGATGAGTTTATCCTCAATCATCGCTTCGGCGATTTGAATTGCATTCAGCGCCGCACCTTTGCGAATATTATCACCAACACACCAAAGGTTAATGCCGTAAGGCACCGTAGGGTCCTTACGAATACGCGAGACAAAAACGTTATCTTCGCCCGCAACTTCATCCGGTGTTGCATAACCTCCCGCTTCGCGGCGATCACGAATTGTCACGCCCGGTGCCTGAGAAAGTACCCGCACCACGTCTTCTGGTGAAACAGGATCGTGGAATTCAATATTAATAGATTCGGAATGGCCAATAAAGACAGGCACACGCACGCAGGTCGCCGATACGGGAATTTCAACACCCATAATCTTTTTGGTTTCCTGCATCATTTTCCACTCTTCTTTGGTGTAGCCATCTTCCATGAATACATCGATATGCGGAATAACGTTAAACGCAATGCGCTTGGTAAAAATCGAGGGTGCTAATTGCTGGTTTACGTAGATTTTTTTGGTTTGCTCATAAAGCTCATCCATCGCAGATTTTCCTGCACCGGAAACAGATTGATACGTGGAAACAACCACGCGCTTAATAGGAAACACGTCATTAAGAGGCTTTAAAACAACAACCATCTGAATAGTAGAGCAGTTAGGATTTGCGATGATATGTCTGTTTTTATATTCTTTAATTGCGTTGCGATTTACTTCCGGGACAACGAGCGGAATATCAGCATCCATGCGGAACTGAGAAGTGTTGTCGATCACTACGCAACCAGCATCAGCCGCGCGCGGCGCATGAATTTTAGAAACTTTTGAACCCGGAGAAAAAAGCGCAATATCCGTACCCGCGAAATCATAGTCTTCAAGCACTTGCGCGCGCAGCGTTTTATGCTCACCAAAGCTTAGTTCTTTACCGCGCGAATTCTCACTGGCGAGTGCTACCACTTCTGAAGCAGGAAAATTCCGCTCCGCAAGAATGGATAAAAACTGACGACCTACATTCCCGGTCGCGCCGACTACTGCAACTTTATAACCCATATATGCCTCAAATAGCTTTCATTAAAAGAGCGCCATTTTATATAGAATATCATGAGCCAAATCAAGAGCCAGCGCTGATTTCTTGAACCTTTTTCCAGTAAAAGACATGACAAGAGTGAAAACATTACCTATCTTGTTCTACGAGGATGAAGGAAGTGAAGAAAAATAATATACGGAATTTTGGCTATCTGTTTTATAAAGCCGGATATAACCTCGTTTATGACGATGGTATTGAAAATGCGGGATATCTCACGTTTTTGGGCATGCTCGCATTCTTTCCTTTTATGGTGTTTTTTGTAGCTTTTGCCGGTTTTTTAGGAAGAACTGAGGTTGTTGATGCTTTTCTCCGCCTAACCCTTGAGCGCCTGCCACAAGATGTGATTGAGGCATTGGTTCCGCGGGTGGAAGAAATTGTGTCAGGGCCACCCCAAGGAATGCTTACCATAGCAATCCTGGGCACGATTTGGACCGCCTCTTCGGCCGTAGAAGGCATGCGCTCGATTTTGAATCGCGCCTATCGTGTAGCGACCCCTCCACATTTTGTATGGCGTCGTCTGATGAGCATTTTCCAATTTATTCTTTTTAATATCGCCATTTTCACGACGATGATGTTTATCATTCTGGCGCCCGCGATTATGGCCTATATCCCTAAGGCTGCCGCCTTTCTAAATATGCCGGAACTGCTACAACTGGTGGAAAGCTTATTTAGCCCTGTATTTACTTATATGCGCTACCTGCTCAGCTTTGCAGTTCTTGTTGTGGCCATAGGAGTTACCTATTTTATTTTACCTAACATTAAGCAAAAATGGCCCGCCGTGATGCCCGGGGCGGTAATCGTAGCAATATCGTGGGTGTTAGGCGGCGAAATTCTCTCGGTTTATATCAAGCATGTTAGCCAGTTTAACGTGGTGTACGGAAGCTTGGCGGGCGTTATTATCGCCATGATCTTCTTTTTTGTGATGGCCGTTATTTATATATATGGTGCAGAGTTTAATCATGTGTACGCACTTCACAAAGGTATGGAGCTAAAAGTGAAAGAAAAAGTTAAAAACCCGGAACGTAAAAAGCATAAAAAGAAAGTCGGGCGAAAATAAGATGCGCGCAATTCAGCAAATTATTGGGCTTGTCCTGGTCCTTATTATTATGGCTGCATTTTTATGGCTCGGGCTATTTGTGGCCATAGCACTTGCTATCGCGATTCCGCTTATCGTGCTGGGAGCAAAATTGTGGCGCACATGGGCAGAAGAAAAGGGAACCCAAAAACGCGAGTCCGATATTATCGAAATCACTAAAGTTGATTATCGGGTTGTAGAAAAAGATAAAGAGTAGGGCGCCTATTTTTTTTGCGCCAAGTCGATGGTGACCCCTACGGGAATCGAACCCGTGTTTACACCGTGAAAGGGTGATGTCCTAACCGCTAGACGAAGGGGCCACACTCATCAGACATACCGCATATCTATGCGAATGCGGCAAGGCTTGTACCGTTTAATGATTTTTTGAAAAAAAGCAAGCCCGCAATCACGCTTCTAAAAACAAAAAAGCTCCCCACCGAATGGTAGGGAGCTTTTTCAATTCCACTAATAAAATTAGCGAATCAGAGCACTATGCGCAACGATTGTTGCCTTTGCACTTATTACGCTCTTTTTTTGCTTTCGTTGCATTCGTAGCGCTGGTAGCGTGTTCGCACGCGGTCAGAGCGCTAGAAGCCAGAACGCCAACAAGCGCTGCAGCTGCAACTTTTTTCAGATTGAGTTTCATAGGTAATACCCCTTAGCAATGTTAAACATTGGCATAATGTGCATCATTAGCCAGCTTTGATTTAACCAATTTGCCGCCACCAGCGAATAACTATTTGACAAACAAGGCGCATAATTTTTTATTTTGTGCCTTAGGTGCAACATTTTTACGACACTAGATTTTGCCCATTGCAAAAAATTACTCACAATATCTAGCAATAAAAATTTTTCGAAGAAAAGCTAGACGCACCGCCAAAAACGCGGTAGTACTTCACTCCCGTGTTGCACTGCACACAAAAACATTAAGTTTTTTTAACCTATAAACGCTCACACGGGGTAATTACACATGGCAAAAGTTGGCAAATTCCTTGATAGACTTAAGGAAAACAACATTCAATTCGTCGATTTCCGCTTCACCGATACCAAAGGCAAATGGCAGCACACCACCTACACGATTGAAGGTGTAGATGAGGGCTTGCTGACCGACGGCGTAATGTTCGACGGTTCCTCGATCGCAGGTTGGAAAGCGATCAATGAATCCGACATGATTCTGATGCCGGATACTGATTCCGCATTTATCGACCCATTCACCGCGCAGCCAACCATGGTCGTGTTCTGCGACGTACTTGAGCCAAGCACCGGCCAGGCTTATTCCCGCGACCCGCGCTCGCTCGGCAAACGCGCAGAAGCATATCTGGCGTATACCGGCATTGGCGAAAAAGCTTTCTTCGGCCCGGAATTGGAATTCTTCGTATTCCAAGATGCACGCTTTGATGTGAGCATGAACGGTTCTTTCTACAAACTGGATTCGGATGAAGGCCCGTATAATTTCTCCACCGAATACGAAATGGGCAATACCGGCCACCGTCCGCGCATCAAAGGCGGCTATTTCCCGGTACAGCCAGTGGATTCGATGAACGATTTGCGCGCGGAAATGCTTTCGACGCTGCGCGAAGTAGGCATCGTACCGAAAATTCACCACCACGAAGTAGCGCCTTCGCAATGCGAACTGGGCTTCGATTTCAGCACGCTAACGCTCACGGGCGACAACGTACAGAAATATAAATATGTGGTGCATAACGTAGCGCACGCATACGGCAAATCGGCAACCTTCATGCCAAAGCCGATTAATGGTGATAACGGCAGCGGTATGCACGTGCACCAGTCGATTTGGAAAGGCGATAAGCCGCTTTTCGCAGGCAGTGGCTATGCGGATCTTTCGGAAACCGCTCTTTATTATATCGGCGGTATCATTAAGCACGCAAAAACCATCAATGCGTTTTCCAACTCTTCCACGAATAGCTACAAACGCCTAATTCCGGGCTTCGAAGCACCAGTATTGCTGGCTTACTCGTCGCGTAACCGTTCGGCGTCGATTCGTATTCCGTACGTTTCCGGCCCGAAAGCGAAGCGCATCGAGTGCCGCTTCCCGGATGCAGCAGGTAACCCATATTTCACGTTCGCAGCGATGCTGATGGCGGGTCTGGATGGTATTGAGAATAAAATTCATCCTGGCGACGCGATGGATAAAAACCTCTATGACCTCAAACCGGAAGAGCGCAAAGATGTGGCCGAAGTGTGTGGCAGTTTGCGTGAAGCATTGACAACGCTGGATAAGAATCGCGCGTTCCTGAAAAAAGGCGATGTGTTTAGCGATGATCTCATCGATGCGTATATCGAACTGAAGATGGAAGAAGTGTATAACCTTGAGCACACGCCGTCTCCGATCGAGTTCCTTAACTATTATAGTGTATAATTATGACCAAACTCATCTGCGCGCTGGATACAACCGACCTCGGGCGCGCAGTTGATTTGGCTGCACGACTCAAGCCCCATGTTGATATATTCAAACTGGGGCTTGAGTTTTTTTTAAGCCAGAGCAGGGCGGGTTACGAAAAAATTGCCGAAATCGGTGCGCCGATTTTTCTCGATTTAAAACTGCACGATATTCCAAATACGATGGCGGGCGGCCTGCGGGCGCTGAAGGATTTGCCGAATCTG
The DNA here is from genome assembly GCA_964414595.1 of uncultured Rickettsiales bacterium. Classification (GTDB taxonomy): domain Bacteria; phylum Pseudomonadota; class Alphaproteobacteria; order Rickettsiales; family CAIJLX01; genus CAYPXJ01. The sequence continues at coordinate 5,065 of CAYPXJ010000035.1, read as the reverse complement.
GCGATTATAACGGTGCATGCGGCGGCAGGCGTTGCTGGCATTCAGCGGGCCAAAGAAGAAGCAAAAAAACTTTCCACTTCGCCAAAAATTATCGCCGTAACGTTACTTACGAGTATGGATAAAGAAGCACTGGCGGAAATCGGTGTAAAAAGTTTGAAACGTCAAGTACTGCAACTTGCAGGCACTGCAAAAAAAGCAGGTGCGGACGGCGTCGTATGCTCCGCAAAAGAGTTGAAAATTTTACGCCAGGAATTTGGTGAGAGTTTGGAATATATCATTCCCGGTATTCGCCCGAAAGGTGCAGAGACAGGTGACCAAGCACGCATCGTTACGCCGCAAGCTGCCAAAAAATTAGGTGCGAGTTATATCGTTGTTGGCCGGCCGATTACCGAGACCGAAAAGCCAGAGAAAGCCGCTCAGGCCATCGCCAAAACGCTAAAAAGTTAAATGCTCACCAGCATCAAGATGCAGCGTGTCGCCGGTAAGATAATCCGCTTCTAATAAAAACTGCACCGCTTTTGCAATATTCTCCGGCTTTGGAGCTTCCTGCATCGGCATTTTTTTGCCCTTATCTTCCACATATTGCCAATCGTTATACGGCGAGGGAAGGGTTGTTCCTGGCGCAATGCCATTCACGCGCACCCGCGGTGCGAGTTCTGCAGCCGCCATTTTTGTAAAATCTGCCAACGCTTTTTTGGAAAGCAGATAGGCAAAATAGGGCGAAGAATCTCTGGAAATTTTCGTATCCAGAATATTCACGATGGCACCATGCCCTTGCATTTTACGCGCGAACCCCTGCGTGAGTAAAAACGGCGCAAAAAAATTCACCTGAAATTGCTGATAGAGAAGTTCTTCCTGCGTCTCCATAAATAAACCGCGCTCGAAGATAGATGCATTATTCACCAGAAATTCCAGATCGGGAACAGTTTTGAATACCGCATTCAGCAGCACTGCCGCTGCTTCTTTCTTTGAAAAATCCGCCGAGAATAAATGGCATTCACGGCCCATTTTTTTGATTTCAAAACAGGTCGATTGCGCCTCCGTGCCGGATTTCGAATATTGCAGCGCGATGTCGTAACCTTGCGATGCCAAATGCAGCGCAATCGCTTTGCCGATGCGTTTTGCGCCGCCGGTAATGAGTACAGTTGCCACGAGATTATTTCGGTTTAATCATGTTTTCAGGAATGACCCATTCCTTGAATTGCTTATCGGTAAGCAGACCGAGCGCAATCGCCGCTTCTTTCAGCGTCGTGCCTTCCTTATGCGCTTTTTTTGCGATTTTCGCCGCGTTATCGTAACCGATATGCGGGTTCAGCGCCGTCACCAGCATCAGCGATTTATCGCGCAATTCAGCAATGCGCTTTTCATCCGCCTCAATACCGCTCACGCAATTATCCACGAAACTATTGCACGCATCGGCGATGAGTTTGATCGATTGCAGCACATTATAAATAATCACCGGCTTGAAGACGTTCAGCTCGAAATGGCCGTTTGAACCGGCAATCGTCACCGTCATATGATTGCCCATCACTTGCGTGCAAACCATCGTCATCGCTTCGCATTGCGTTGGATTGACTTTGCCCGGCATAATCGAGCTGCCCGGCTCGTTTTCCGGCAGAATAATTTCGCCGATACCACAGCGCGGGCCAGAGCCGAGCAAACGAATATCGTTGGCAATTTTCATCAGTGAAACAGCGAGCACATTGAGCGCGCCCGAAGCTTCCACCATCGCATCGTGCGAAGCGAGTGCCTCAAATTTATTCGGCGCCGTCACAAATTTATAGCCGGTAATTTTCGCGACTTGCTTGGCGAATTTTTCAGCAAAACTTTTTTTGGAATTGATGCCGGTGCCGACTGCCGTGCCGCCCTGCGCAAGTTCATACAGATGCGGCAACACCGCTTCCATACGCGCAATGCCGTTTTTGATTTGCGTGACGTAACCGGAAAATTCCTGACCTAAGGTGAGGGGCGTCGCATCCTGCAAATGCGTACGGCCAATCTTCACATATTTATCAAATTGCTTCGCTTTTTTATCGAGCGCGGCATGCAATTTTTTCAGCGCCGGAATCAGGAATTCGTGAATCTCCATCACCGCCGCAATATGCATCGCGGTAGGGAACGTATCGTTGGACGACTGCCCCATATTCACGTGATCATTCGGGTGTACCGGCTTTTTCGAACCCATCTCGCCGCCCAGAATTTCAATCGCACGGTTGGAGATAACTTCGTTCGTATTCATATTGGTTTGCGTGCCGGAACCGGTCTGCCAAACGACGAGCGGAAAATGCTCCAGCAAATCGAGTGAGGCTACTTCGTCCGCCGCTTTCACAATCGCCTGGCCGATTTTTTTATCGAGTACACCAAGCTCTATATTCGTCAGCGCCGCCGCTTTTTTAAGAATACCGAGCGCACGCACCAGAGCAGGCGGCATTTTCTCGCCACCGATTTTAAAATTGCCAAGCGAGCGCTGCGTCTGTGCGCCCCAATAACGGTCAGCAGCAACTTCCAGTGGGCCGAAACTATCGGTTTCGGTGCGTGTGTTTTTGTTTTTGATCTTTGCGGCGATGGCGGACATGGAGAACTCCAGTAAAGGTTGGAAAACGATGCAAAATAAGATACACGAATCGCCATGAAGCGCAATATAGCCAAAACGCCGCATTACTGGAAAAAGGCCGCCAAGGAGTTAAGCAACCGCGATGAAATCATGGCAGGGATTATCCAAAATTATCCCGGCGAGATTCTCACGCGGACGCATGATTGCGCGTTCACCTGCCTCAGCCGCTCGATTATCGGCCAGCAGATTTCGGTGAAGGCGGCGGATTCCATCGCGGCGCGGGCGGAGGCGCTCGTCAAACCCTGGCAGCCGAAAATTCTGCTCGCCACGAAAGAAGAGGATTTGCGCGCCTGCGGTCTTTCCGGCCAAAAGATTAATTACCTGCGCGCGATTGCCGATGTGATGAAGGAGAAGGGCTGGTCGGACAAGGATTTTGCCGAACTCAGCGATGAGGAGGTGATTACCAAACTCACACAGCTTAAAGGCATCGGTAATTGGACGGCGCATATGTTCATGATTTTCTATCTGCACCGGCCGGACGTGCTGCCGCTGCAGGATATCGGCCTGCAGAAAGCGATGAAGCGTCATTATAAAATTACGGACAAGGGTTTTGAACGCCGAGCGCGCAAGCTCGCCAAGGAGTGGGCACCGTGGAATACGGTCGCAACCTGGTATCTATGGCGCAGCCTGGACCCAATTCCGGTCAGCTATTAAATGCATAATATATATTATGTTAAATAAGAAGCTGAGCAAAAGATTGCAATCCAACAACCAAACTCTAAACTCCACATCCTTATGAATCGTATCTTTTCTGGCATTCAGCCTACCGGCAATCTCCATCTCGGCAATTATCTCGGCGCGATTCGCCAATGGGTCAAAATGCAGCACGAGATGGAATCCCTCTTCTGCATCGTTGATTTGCACGCCATCACGGTGCCGCAAGACCCGAAAGCCTTGCACGAAGCCATTTTGCGTACGGCGGCGATCTATATTGCCTGTGGTATCGACCCGAAGAAAAACATCATTTTCCAGCAATCGCGTGTGCCGCAGCATTGCGAACTGGCGTGGTTACTGGGCACATTGACGCCGCTTGGCTGGCTCAATCGCATGACGCAATTCAAAGAAAAGGCCGGAAAACATAAGGAAAATGCCTCATTGGGTCTTTATGGCTACCCGGTGCTGATGGCGGCGGATATCCTGCTTTATCACACGACGCATGTGCCGGTTGGCGAGGATCAGAAGCAGCATATTGAGCTAGCGCGCGATATCGCCGGAGCCTTTAACCGCTTCGCCAATAAGGATTATTTCAAGCTACCTGAGCCGATTATTATGGAAGAAGCCGCGCGCGTGATGTCATTTCGCGATGGGACGAAGAAAATGAGCAAATCCGACCCATCGGACTATTCGCGCATTCACTTGTTGGATAGCGATGACGATATCCGCCAGAAGATTCAAAAGGCGAAATCCGATGCGCTGCCAGGCATTACATTGGAGGCAAATAGACCAGAGGTAGTAAATTTGGCTATGATTGGTGCTGCTAGTACTGGTTCTATAGCAGGTATTTATATCAATACCTTTGAAAACAGAGGATTTTCTGAATTTAAGAGCAAACTTAGTGAAGATCTAATAAATCTAATTTCCCCCATTCGCCATGAAGCCGAGAAATTATTGCAGGATAAAGCACATCTTACCAAAATTATGGACGATGGCGCTGAACGCGCCGAGAAAATCGCCGCCAAAACGCTCAAAGAAGTACAGCAGATTTTCGGCTTTTAATCGTCATAAAACGGTAATAATTCCCCGTTATAATACGAATGTTGTTCTAGGTAGTTCTATCTAGTTTTGTCGCTCATGCGACAGGGAGAGTTGCGATGTACGCATTTTTTTTAATAGTTGTGCCTCAATTTGTAGGTTTATGGATGATCGCTGTCTGGCAGGTGCAGCGCCAGAATCATAATAAATGGTATAAAAAATCTGTGGATATGCACCACAGATATCTACCTAATGAGCCGCTATTTGAAAGGTTTGTTAAAGAAGATCGGGATGCAAGGCGCGAATTGAATTGCCTTATATTTATCGGTTTATCTTTAGTAATAGGCGGAACCCTAGGCTCTATAATATTCGCTCCATTTGAAATTATGATAGTGGGGTTAGGAATAGGGTATTTTCTAGGTCTAATGGGTTATTTTTTTGTTATAAACCTAGATCAGGGTAATTAACCTAGATCAGGGTAATTAGAGAATAGGCGTCACGTTTGTGACGCCTTTCTTTTTACTTCCTGTAAACCTCAATCAGATAATAAATAATGGTCGTCAGCGTGAGCGATGTGATCGCTGTAAAAATATATTTTTTATGAAGCGGCGCATATTTTGGCGCGCTCGTGCTCGGGCCCGGCTTTGGATTTTTGGGCATACGCCAGCCGAACGGTAATTGCAAAAACCAAACCACCACCGTCACGATAACCAATATCGCAATATAATAGTAAATTTGGTGAAATACGGTATCTGGCTC
>CAYPXJ010000034.1:9531-15131 GCA_964414595.1 uncultured Rickettsiales bacterium | reverse complement strand
GAAAATATCGGATAGGCTACTGGCTCAGGGTATTGTTCTGCAATATTGACGATTGCAGCAATTTCTCCCCCTAATGAAGAAGCCAGATTTGACCGTACGCTTTCCCAGTGGCGTTCATAGAAAATATGGACGGCAATAACCTGTACCAGCAATGCCGGTAGCAAGATAATCAGCAGAAACCGGTAAAAAAGTGAGGATGGAAAAATGCGCTTGAATATACCCATAGGCCTTGAAGTTTCGCTCGGAAGTGGCTAATTTCTAACGCTCTAGTAATAGATGGAACTATGGCAAAACAAAAGAAAAAATCCCCGCGCATTGAAGTAGGAAGCGTCACGCCGAAAAAGACGAAGAAAGATCGCGTGCTAATTTTTGATACAACCATGCGCGATGGCGAGCAATCGCCCGGCGCATCCATGACAAAGGATGAGAAAATTCTTATTGCGGAAGTCCTGGATAATATGGGTGTGGATATTATTGAAGCGGGTTTTGCGATTGCATCCGAAGGCGATTTTGAAGCAGTAAAAGCCGTTGCCGAAAAAGTGAAGAACTCCACGGTGGCGAGCCTTGCGCGCGCGAAACGCCCAGATATTGCTCGTGCCGGCGAAGCGGTGAAACCTGCCAAGCGTCCGCGTATTCATACCTTTATTTCTACCAGCGCGATTCATATGCAGTACCAGATTAAGATGACGCCGGAAGAGGTGTTGGAAGCGGTAAAGGATAGCGTTAGTTACGCGCGCAAATTTACCGATGATGTGGAATGGTCTGGCATGGATGCAACGCGGAGTGACCGTGATTTCCTATGCCGCGCGGTGGAAACGGCGATCAAAGCCGGGGCGAAAACGGTGAATATTCCCGATACGGTTGGCTACACATTGCCGCATGAATTTTATGAGACAATCACCTATCTAAAAAATAATGTGCCTAATATTGATAAGGCGATTATTTCGGTGCACTGCCATAATGATCTCGGCTGTGCGACAGCGAATTCACTTGCCGCAGTACGCGCGGGTGCGCGGCAGATTGAATGTACGATAAATGGCCTTGGTGAACGCGCGGGCAACACCTCGCTGGAAGAAGTGGTGATGGCCATTAAAACGCGCGGCGACCTTATGCCTTACCATTGTGATATTGATACGACGTACATCATGCGGGCCTCACGCCTCGTTTCGGGCGTCACAGGTTTTGCGGTGCAAAACAATAAAGCGATTGTTGGTGCAAATGCTTTTGCCCATGAATCCGGTATCCATCAGGATGGCATGTTGAAAAACCGTTCGACCTACGAAATTATGACACCGGAATCGGTGGGCCTTGATAAATCTAATATCGTAATGGGCAAACATTCCGGCCGCGCGGCATTGCGCGCAAAGCTCAAAGAACTTGGCTATAACCTTGGCGATAATGCGTTTGAAGATGCGTTTAACCGCATGAAGGCGCTCGCGGATAAAAAGAAAGATATATACGACACCGACATTATCGCGTTGATCGACGACCAGGTTATCAATGCAGGCGAAGAGAAATTCAAACTGCTTTCCATGCAGGTGCAATGCGGTACAGAAGGCCCGCAAACAGCTACGCTTTCGCTGGAAATTGATGGTAAAAAGAAAGATATAACCGCAAGCGGCGATGGCCCGGTGGACGCCACCTTCAATGCAATAAAAAAATTGATTCCGCACAAAGCACAGCTGGAACTTTACCAAGTGCATGCAGTGACGGCCGGTACAGACGCGCAGGCGGAAGTGACGGTTCGCCTTAAACAAAACGGACGCTTGGTAAATGGTAACGCCTCGGACACGGATACGATGGTGGCAAGTGCTGCTGCTTATATCAACGCACTGAACAAGTTGGAAACTACCGACGAAAAAATGAAGCCGGAAAAATCTGACTTCCGCTGATTGCTTGACCAGACCCATATTTTTGCTTAGATGTTCTGCATCCTAGGGGAGTAACCGCTCCAGGAAAACGTCAACATACTTACCCAGCATGGGTATGGCGTTTTCGGCAGCTACGCTGCTTGGTGAGACCTACGATAAATAAATTCGCCATGGTTGGGCGGGGTTTGTTTATTGTAGCTTCACTTTCGCCTGGCCACATTATGGTTTTATGCAGGCTTTTTATACATCTATTCCACTCGTCGCTATTGCAGAAATAGGCGATAAAACACAACTTCTCTCGCTCATGCTCGCGGCACGCTACCGTGTAATATGGCCCATCATCGGGGGTATTTTAATTGCAACGCTAATCAATCATGGGCTTTCCGCTTGGGCGGGCGAGGCTTTCAGCCACATACTTAATGGCGAATTCTTGTCGCTGGTGACGTCATGCCTTTTCCTTGTGCTTGGTGTATGGATTCTTATTCCAGATAAGATTGGTGACGCACCCCATTATCTGGATCGCTACGGTCCGTTTCTGGCTACGCTGATCGCTTTTTTTCTTGCCGAAATTGGCGATAAGACGCAGATGGCAACAATAGCGCTTGCTGCGCAATATCAATCGATTTTATGGGTGATGCTTGGAACAACGCTTGGCATGCTAGTTGCCAATATTCCCGTTATATTCTTGGGTGAAAAATTGCTCAGACGCATTCCTTTTTCCTACGTCCGCACCGCGGCATCTTCAGCCTTTTTGGCATGCGCAGCGCTAGGGTTTTTGCGCTATTTCGAGTTTTGAAAATATCCACTGGACGATTCAAAAAAACTAGGGCATAACCCGAATCTAGGGAATCAGTCAGTCACTTTTTCAAACTTCAGGGATGTTTATGTTTTCAAAAATTTTTGGGATGTTTTCCGAAGATATGGCCATTGATCTTGGCACGGCCAATACGCTTGTCTATGTGAAGGATAAGGGCATTGTGCTTAATGAACCTTCGGTAGTAGCGCTGCGCCGCGAACGCGGTGTAATGATTCCTTGCGCATTCGGTAACGAAGCGAAATTCATGCTTGGCCGTACACCGAGCAATATTGAAGCAAAACGCCCATTAAAAGATGGCGTAATCGCGGATTTCAAAGGTGCGGAAGAAATGATTAAGCACTTTATTCGCACGGTGCATAACCGCCGGACATTTACACGCCCGATTATTATTGTTTGCGTGCCTTCCGGCTCGACACCGGTGGAACGCCGTGCGATTCAAGATGCCGCAGAGAGTGCCGGCGCACGCGAAGTGTTTTTGATTGAAGAGCCGATGGCGGCTGCTATTGGCGCGGGCCTTCCCGTAACCGAGCCGACCGGTTCGATGGTGGTTGATATCGGTGGTGGTACAACGGAAGTTGCCGTCCTTTCGCTCGGTGGTATTGTGTATGCGCGCTCAGTACGCGTAGGTGGTGATAAAATGGATGAAGCTATTATTTCCTACATCCGCCGTTACCATAACTTGCTGATTGGTGAATCCAGTGCAGAAGATATCAAAAAGAAAATTGGTGCTGCCTGCCCGCCAGAAAAAGGCGAAGGCGAAAAAATGGAAATCAAAGGCCGCGACCTTATCAATGGCGTGCCGAAAGAAATTATTCTCACCGAACACCAGATCGCCGAAAGCTTGCAGGAACCTGTGAGCCAAATCGTGGAAGCGGTGAAAGTGGCGCTCGAATGTACGCCGCCCGAACTTTCCTCGGATATTGTCGATAAAGGTATCGTCCTTACGGGCGGTGGTGCGCTGCTGCGTAATCTGGATCTCGTGCTGCGTAATGCAACCGGTTTGCCGGTGTTTGTGGCGGACGACCCGCTCACATGCGTTGCGCGCGGTTCGGGCAAAGTGTTGGAAGACCCGCGCAAGTTCAAAGATGCGGTTCTCTTTAAGCAAGATTAATTCAGACCTCACTAGATTTTTCCCTTATCTCGCGGTAAGTTAGCCTATGCCTAGCCGCCGTCCTGCACGCCCTCTTATACACCCTGCTCTTGGCCCCCTTTCGCGGGTTTTTGGCCGTTCTTCGCTGGTTGTTTTCATGCTGTTTGCGTTGGGCTTAACGGTTTTTTCTAAACTCAAAGAAGATGCGTTTGATCGCTTGCATGCTGCCGCGGTGGGTGCCGTGGCGCCGGTTCTTGAAACGTTGGGAAAACCCGTAGAGCTGTTTCGGAATTCCAAAGATGGGGTGACGGATGTTTTTACCGCGATAGACCAAAATAAAAAACTGAAAGCTGACTTGGAAGCCGTAGGCGGATTGCGTGAAGAATTGGGCAGACTGCGTGCGGAGAACACTTATTTGCGCCGCATGTTGCACGTGGTTTCGGATTTGCCGGCAAATTTTGTTACCGCAAAAGTGATTGGCAGTGTGGGCGGCACCTTTTCGCACAGCATCATTATCAATGCCGGTAGTGTAGAAGGTTTAGAAAAAGGTATGTCGGTTTTCAGCGAAATGGCGCTTGTAGGACGCATACAAGAAGTTCAGGAGCATACCGCGACTATCTTACTTACCACCGACATTAATTCACGCGTGCCGGGAATCACCGAACTTTCACGCGAGCGTGTCGTAGTAAGTGGCATGAATGAGGCGAATCTCTCGCTGCTTTATGTGCAAGAAGATTCGTTGATCGCCAAGGGGGAGAAAGTGCTTACCACAGCGGATGGCGAATATTTCCCTGCTGGAAAAGTGATTGGCACGGTGGAAAATATTGAAGGTACACATGTGACAATAGCCCCGTTTTTCCAGCGGCATAAGTTAGAATATGTTGCGGTGGCAAAATTTGATTTGCCGCGTGTGGAGCCGCAACCTGCACCGGAGAAAAAAATTCGCCCGAAGAAGCAAGAAGCGCCTCTCGCAAAAGAGCCGGAAAAACGCGCGACGTCTGAGGTTAAAGAAGAATAATGGCAACCACTCCGCTTATTCGTCGCGCGCGATTGATTTCCCGTATTTCATTGCCGGGCGTATTAGGGTTGTTTTGTATTTTTTTGCAAGGGCTTAACTGGAATGTAGCGGGCCTTGCCATGTTTCCGCCTGATATACTTGCCATTATTTTGTTTTTTTGGGGTATTCACGGCCCGCGCATGGTGCCCGTTTGGATGGGTTTCGCATTAGGGTTGGTATTGGATTTACTTAATGGCTGGCCGCTCGGTTTAAGCGCGATTGGCTATCTAATTATTATTGGATTTGTGGCTACGCAACGCAAAACACTTATGCGCGATCCTTTTCTGTTTATTTGGGGCAGTTTTGGTTTTATCTATGCGTGGGTGCTGATTATTAAAACCGGCATATTCAGCATGGCAGATGGAACATGGCTTTTCACCAGCCAGATATTTTTTCAGTGGCTAATGAATGTATTGCTCTATCCGGCATTGCATTATGTGATGTACAGCATTCATAACTGGCTCTTCCGCTTGCGGCGTTTTGAACATGCGGGATGATAGAAATAAAGAACGGTTTTTCGAGCGCCGCGCCTTTCTAATCGGGAGCGCTCAAGCAGCAGTCGGGCTTGTGCTTGCTGGACGACTTTACCATTTACAGGTGATGCAATCGGATGAATTGCTGGATCTGGCAGAAGGCAACCGCGTGCGCTTATTGCCAGTGATCCCCGATCGCGGCAAAATTCTTGATCGTAACGGCTTGGTGCTTGCCGAAAGCCGTGACCATTACCGCGTAAGTTTAGATACACGCCGCATTAAAAATACTGAT
>CAYPXJ010000034.1:0-9521 GCA_964414595.1 uncultured Rickettsiales bacterium | reverse complement strand
ATTCTAGCACGCTACGCGAAGCTTCTGCGTCTGCCTGAAGAAGAAGTGGCAGGGCTCAAAGGCAAAATGGAAAAGGATCACCTGCGTGGCGTGGTGGTGATTGACGATTATCTCAGTTGGGAAGAAGTCGCAAAAATCGAAGTGAATCGCCCTGACTTGCCTGGCATGGAAATTGATACGGTGCGCGTACGTTATTACCCACTGCTGGAAGCAGCCAGCCATGTGATTGGCTATGTTGGACCCATAACCAAAGAGGAAGCAGGCAATAATTTATTACTCAATCATCCTGATTTCAAAGTGGGGAAAAACGGCATCGAGCGCACACTAGAACAAAGCCTAAGAGGCGAGGGTGGCATTAAGCGCATGGAGGTAAATGCGTATGGTGCAGGTGTGCGCGAACTTTCACTAGATAAGCCAAAGCCTGGGCTTGATGTGGCGCTGACAATCGACGGCCAACTGCAAGAATTTGCATATAAACGCCTGACCGGTATCGGCGGTAAAGTGCATGAAGGCAGCGGTGTGGTGGTGATTGATGTGGAAACGGGGGGAATCGTTTCGATGGTCTCCATGCCTGGGTTTAACGGCAATTTATTTTTGCATGGGATTAGCCATGATGATTGGAACGCGCTGAACAACAACCCGGATGTGCCGCTCATTAACAAGGCGATTACGGCGGAATATCCACCCGGTTCTACATTCAAACCTATTACAGCACTGGCGGCCATGATGTCTGGTACTGCCGGGCCGCAGACACGCGTGAATTGCCCGGGTTATTATTATTTGGGCAGTAAACGGTTCCATTGTTGGAAAGAAGGCGGCCATGGTTCGCTAAATATGGAAGAAGCGATCATGCAATCCTGCAACGTGTATTTTTATCAGGTTGGCCAGCGCGCAGGGATCGAAGCAATTTCCAAAGCGGCGGAGGCTTTCGGTCTTGGAAAAGCGCTGGGAGTAGAATTGGTTGGCGAGCGCAATGGTTTGATACCATCGCCGAACTGGAAGCAGCGTATGTTCAAGCAGGAATGGTATAAAGGCGAGACGGTCAATACCAGTATCGGGCAGGGCTATGTGCTCGTCACGCCGTTGCAGCTTGCAGTAATGTCGGCGCGCATTGCGACAGGTAAAAAAGTAACGCCGCATTTGGTGGATACGCAACAGCCGGAAGCATTAGGTCTAAAGCCCAATAATTACAAACCTTTCGAGGATATTGATATTGACCCTAACTTGATGGAAATCGTGCGTAGCGGTATGCGTCGTGTGGTAAACGATGGCCGAGGCACGGCTTTTGGCAGCCGAATACCTATAAAAGGGCAAGAGATGGCGGGCAAAACAGGAACGGCACAAGTACGCGCTCGCCGAGAAGGTGTGGACGCAACAAAAATCGCGGAAAAGCAATTCCGTACGCATTCGCTTTTCACGGGTTTTGCGCCTGCGAGAACACCAAAATTCGCTATCGGCGTGGTGATTGAACATGGTGGCGCAGGTTCACAAGCTGCAGCACCTGTCGCGCGCGACATCTTAACAGAGGCCATGCGCATATATGGTTTGCCGGGTGGCGAATTTGTACCAACGATTCCGGTCACACCAGCACAGGAAGAAGAGGTGGAGACGCCAGAACCGGATGAGGTGAAGGAGGAATAAATGGTGTATCGGAAACCGTTTGGGAAAAGACTTGAAGATTTTCATTGGGGCATAGTGATAGTCGTTTCTATACTCGCACTCTTTGGCTGCTTGATGCTTTTTTCTGCCGCACAGGGGCATCTCAAACCTTGGGCATTACAACAAGGCCTGCGTTTTATTTTTATGTTTCCAGTTATGATGATGATTGCTGTTGTAGATATTAAAGTGTGGATAAAGTTTGCTTATGTCATATACGCCGCGGCGATAGGCTTCCTAATTATGGTGGAACTCATGGGTTTCATCGGTATGGGCGCACAGCGCTGGGTGAATCTTGGCGGGTTTAATTTCCAGCCCTCAGAATTTATGAAAATAGCGCTGGTTTTAGCGCTCGCGCGGTTCTTTCATTATTGCCATAGCAACGATATTGATAGGTTGGTTTCCATAGCCATACCACTTTTTCTGATTGCAACGCCGGCGGTGCTGATTCTCAAACAGCCGAATCTAGGCACCGCATCGATGGTAATTATGACAGGTGCGGTGCTGATGTTCCTGGCGGGAATGGGGTGGAAAAAATTTGCCTTTGCCGGTGCATCTGTGTTGGCAGCGATACCTCTGATTTGGCAGTTTATGCATGATTATCAGAAAAAGCGCGTGCTGACCTTCTTAAACCCCGAAGCGGATCCCTTGGGCGCTGGTTACAATATTATGCAGTCAAAAATCGCGATTGGTTCAGGTGGTATTTTCGGCAAAGGCTATCTGCACGGTACGCAAAGCCAGCTGAACTTTTTGCCGGAAAAAGAAACCGATTTTATCTTCACGATGTTGGCAGAAGAGTTTGGCATGATGGGAGGGCTGACGGTGATTGCGCTTTATTTTAGCCTTATCTGGATGTGCTGGCGCATCGCTCTTTCCTGCAACCATCAATTTGGCCGCTTGGTTGCTGGTGGAGTGGGGATTGTACTGTTCCTGCATGTCATGATTAATATGGCGATGGTGATGGGATTGATTCCCGTTGTGGGTGTACCTCTGCCGCTACTTTCCTGGGGCGGAAGCGTATTAATTACCATGATGATTGGGATGGGGTTTGTTCTGAATGCGCATCTCTATCGCGATGCCCGGCTGGATAGAGATAGTTTAGTCTATATCTAATCAGCTCATTTCGAGCATGCGGTCGAGCGATTTTTTTGCTCGCACGCGCGTGGCTTCCGGCACTACCAATTCCGGCGAACGAGTGAGCATGCAATGGTAAAGTTTTTCCATCGTATTAAGTTTCATATACGGACAGCTATTGCAGCTAACGCATGCGCCAAATGTGCCGGGTACATCATGAAACACACTACCCGGCGATAATTTGCGCATCTGGTGCAAAATGCCCGGCTCCGTAAGAACGATAAATTCCTGCCCAGGATGGGCTTGCGTAAATTTGAGCAACGAGGAAGTGGAACCAACATGTTCTGCATGTTGCAGTAATTGGTCGGGGCATTCCGGATGCGCAATAATATGCGCTTGCGGGTGGCGGGTTTTTAGCTGCACGACGGATTTTTCACTAAACTGCTCGTGTACGATACAGCTCCCTTCCCACAGCACCATATTTTCGCGACCCGTTTTGCGCTTAAGATAACTACCCAGATATTTGTCCGGCGCGAAGAGGATAGGCTGGTCTTTGGGGATTTGGTTAATAATTTTTTCAGCGTTGGAACTGGTGCAGATAATATCGGAAAGAGCCTTCACCTCTGCTGAGCAGTTAATATAAGTGATGGAAACATGGTTCGGGTGCGCGTCGCGAAAAGCTTTGAATTTATCCGGCGGGCAGGAAGTTTCGAGCGAGCAGCCGGCCTTGATATCCGGAAGCAGCACCTGTTTTTGCGGTGAAAGAATTTTTGCCACTTCCGCCATGAATTTGACGCCGCAGAAAACAATGACGTCCGCGTTTGTGGCGGCCGCTTTGCGCGAGAGCTCGAGCGAATCACCTACAAAATCGGCAATATCCTGCAATTCATCTTCTTGATAGTAATGCGCAAGAATTACCGCATTCATCTCCTTACGCAGGCGATGAATATCCGATTCAATATCCCGTGATAGCGGGCGCGATATGCCTGATTCTTGTAAGCTTGTAACCATAAAGCTTATATAGGCACTTTTAGCCAAAAATAAAGAGAAAACCTAGGCTTTCGGCGCTTCGGGAGCGGGTTCTGCCGGCGCGGCAGCGGCGGGCTCGGCTGGTTTTTGTTCCTGCGCAGATGCAGCGGCCAGCTCTACGGCCTTTTCCGGCGTCATCACATCCGGTACATGCGCCGGCCTTAGGGCCATGTCTTCGGTATCTTGTACGAGTTGCTCAAGAACCATAATCTCTTCCACCCGCTTCATATAACGCTCAATACGTTTGGCCTTTTTAAGCCCGCTTTTCTGCATAGCTTCATAGGCCGCGGAAGCTTCCACCTCCATGTACTTCTCGGGTGTTTCGTAAATACGGTAAATAAACTGATTAAAGTCCTTCACATGCTTATGCAGCAGCGGAATCTCGTGAAATGCCGATTCTTCAGCGCTTGGAATTTGCGGGGGAGGCGGAATATCCGCCGAGGATTGGGGCATATAAATACGGGTAGGCACGCTCTAGCAACTCCTTCAAGTTACACAAGCCATGACACCCCTTGCTTTGCCAACACGCGCCCATTATAGTGCAAATCCGCGAAATTACAAACATTCTTGTATCTTACAGAAAGGTCCTCCGTTCATGAGCAAACAGAAAGCTATTGAAAGCGCTATCAGCCAGATTGAAAAAGCCTTCGGCAAAGGCTCTGTAATGAAGCTTGGTCAGAAAGAGACTATTCAGGTGGATACGATTTCCACTGGATCGCTGGGCTTGGATATTGCGCTGGGCGTTGGCGGTTTGCCGAAAGGCCGTATCATTGAAATTTATGGGCCGGAAAGCTCCGGTAAAACCACGCTGGCGCTGCACGTGGTGCATGAAGCGCAGAAAAAAGGCGGCGTTTGCGCATTTGTCGATGCGGAGCACGCGCTTGACCCGGTTTATGCAGGCAAACTTGGCGTAGATGTAAACAATCTGATTGTGGCACAGCCGGATACCGGTGAACAAGCGCTCGAAATCGCCGATACGCTCGTGCGTTCCGGCGGGGTGGATGTATTGGTGGTGGATTCGGTGGCCGCGCTCGTGCCCAAAGCCGAGCTGGAAGGCGAGATGGGCGATTCGCACATGGGTCTGCAAGCGCGCTTGATGAGCCAGGCGCTACGCAAGCTAACCGGTTCGATTTCCAAAACGAACTGTATGGTGATTTTCATTAACCAGATTCGCAGTAAAATCGGCGTGATGTTCGGTAACCCCGAAACCACGACCGGCGGTAACGCGCTAAAATTTTATGCGTCCGTACGTCTCGATATTCGCCGCATCGGCTCGATTAAGGATAAAGAGGAAATCGTGGGCAACCAAACGCGCGTGAAAGTCGTGAAGAACAAAGTCGCACCGCCGTTCAAAGTGGTAGAGTTCGATATTATGTACGGCGAGGGCATTTCGCGCACCGGTGAGATTCTCGATATGGGTGTGAAAGCCGAGATTATTGAAAAATCCGGCGCCTGGTTTTCCTATGGCGGTGAACGCATTGGTCAAGGCCGCGAATCGGCGCGCCAATTTCTGAAAGAAAATGCCAAAGTGGCAGAAGAGATTCAGAAAAAAGTACGCGAAAAAGCGGGTGTTCTGACCAAAATCATGGAAGACAGCGCAGTAGAAGAATCGCTGCATGAAGCTGCGGAAGCCTAATCGCACGATTCACGATTTTTCATGCCGACTTTAAACGACACACGCCAGGCGTTTCTGGATTATTTCTCGAAGCACGACCATAAAATCGTGCCATCGAGCCCGCTTGTGCCGCATAACGACCCAACACTGATGTTCGTCAATGCGGGGATGGTGCCGTTTAAAAATATTTTCACGGGTGCGGAGAAGGCGCCAGCACCGCGTGCGGCTTCCAGCCAGAAATGCGTACGCGCGGGTGGCAAACATAATGATTTAGATAATGTCGGTTACACCGCGCGTCACCATACGTTTTTCGAAATGCTCGGCAATTTTTCCTTCGGCGATTATTTCAAGGAGCAGGCAATAACGCATGGCTGGAACCTGGTGCATAAAACACTCGGCCTGCCTGCTGATAGACTTACCGTCACGGTATATCATACGGACGACGAGGCCTTTAACCTCTGGAAGAAAATCAGTGGCTTGCCCGAAAACCGTATCGTGCGTATCGCGACCAACGATAATTTCTGGTCGATGGGCGATACCGGCCCGTGCGGTCCGTGCTCGGAAATTTTCTATGACCACGGCGATAAAATTGCCGGCGGCCCGCCCGGCTCGCCCGATGCGGATGGCGACCGTTTCGTAGAAATTTGGAATTTGGTTTTCATGCAATTTGAAAAACATGCGGATGGCACGCAGACCAACCTTCCCAAGCCTTCGATTGATACAGGTATGGGGCTCGAGCGCATTAGCGCCGTGATGCAAGGCGTGCATGATAATTTCGAGATTGATGTTTTCCGTGAACTAATTGGCGCGATAAAACAGCAGTCTGGTAATGCAAAAGCGGATTTTGAAACGTCGCGGCGTGTGATTGCCGACCATTTGCGGGCGGCGACATTCCTTGTTGCGGACGGCGTGTTGCCAAGCAACGAAGGCCGCGGCTATGTGCTGCGCCGCATTATGCGCCGCGCCATGCGTCACGCGCACATGATTGGGTGTAAAGAACCGCTGATGTATAAACTGGTGCCAGCGCTTACAGGGCTGATGGGTAAAGCATATCCTGAAATTTTGCGCGCTGAAGCATTGGTAACGGAAACACTGAAATCGGAAGAAACACGCTTTAAAGAAACGCTGGAGCGTGGTCTCAAGCTTTTGGATCAGGAGACGGAGCGTTTGCGTAAAGGTGCGAATTTACCAGGCGATATCGCGTTTAAACTTTACGATACCTATGGTTTTCCACTCGATTTAACGGAAGATATTTTGAAGAGCAAAGGCATCGGCATTGATCAAAAAGGTTTCGATGTGTCGATGGCGGAGCAAAAGAAAAAGGCACGCGCCGCATGGAAAGGTTCCGGTGAAACGGCAACCGAAGATATTTGGTTTAATATTCGGGAACGAATTGGTGCGACAGAGTTTCTCGGTTATGACTTGCATAAGGCGAAAGGCGAAATCGTTGCTATGGTGAAAGATGGCAAAGAAACCCGCCAAGTGAAACAAGACGATGCCGTATATATTATCACGAATCAGACGCCGTTTTATGGCGAATCTGGTGGTCAGGCGGGGGATTCGGGTGTGCTTTCTTCGCCGGAAGTAACGATTCGCATTACCGATACGAAAAAATATCTTGGCGATTTGCACGTGCATGTTGGGATTGTGGAAAAAGGCGTGGTGAAAACCGGCCAAGTGCTTGATTTAGAAATTGATGAAGTACGACGTAACAAATTGCGCGCGAATCATTCGGCAACGCATATTTTGCATGCGGCGCTGAAGAAAGTGCTCGGTGCGCATGTGACGCAGAAAGGTTCGCTGGTAGCAGGTGAGCGTTTACGTTTTGATATCAGCCATCCAAAACCAATGATGCAGGAAGAAATTCAGGAAGTTGAGCGCGAAGTAAATCGCCTTGTGCGTGAGAATCATGCGGTGGATACGAAACTGATGAAAACGGATGAGGCAATTTCTGCTGGCGCGGTGGCGATGTTTGGCGAAAAATATGGCGATGAAGTGCGCGTACTTTCCATGGGTTTTGCAGACGATAAAGCCTATTCTGTGGAATTATGTGGCGGTACGCATGTGCGCCGCACGGGCGACATTGGGTTTTTTAAAATTATAAAAGAGTCCGGCGTTTCAGCCGGTGTGCGCCGTATTGAAGCAGTCACGGGCGACGCGGCTTTAGCGTTTGTACATCACCAAAACGCGCAGTTGCAGACGATAGCAAGCGCTCTGAAGTCAGCACCGGAAGAAGTGGGCCCCCGCATTGAGGCGTTGCTAGAAGAGCGCAAAAAACTTGAGAAAGAACTTAAAGACGCGCAGCGCCTGATCGCGATGGGCGGTGGTGGTGCGTCATCTTCCGGCACCGAGGTGGAGAACATATCCGGCGTGAAATTTATCGGCAAAGTGTTGCAGGGTGTGCCGGGAAAAGATCTAAAACCTATTGCCGATGATTTTAAGAAGCAGGTGGGCAGCGGCGTAGTGGCACTTGCGGCCGTTGATGGCGATAAGCTGTCGTTAATTGTCGGTGTAACGGAAGATTTGACCGCCAAGTTAAGTGCTGTGGATCTGGTAAAAATTATGTCAGAAGCCACAGGCGGTAAAGGCGGAGGTGGCCGCCCGGATCTTGCTCAGGCTGGCGGTGCAGATACGGCTAAAGCGGAAGCAGCCATCGCACAGGTAAAGGCAAAACTCGCTGCCTAACGCGGTAGGTGACAAATCCCTAAAGCGTATGTATCTTTCCTAACATTATGGAAGTTGCGCTTCGTTCCCAACCTATTCGCTTAAAGTTTTTGCAAACGCTACGTCGGCTTGAAAATTTTTCTCAGCTAATCGGTAGTGTGGTACTTGCGTTCTTTGGTTCAACCGGACGCTTGATAATCTTCATGAGCCAGTGCATTTATGGCATGGTTCGCCCCCCTTACTATTGGCGCGCGATTAGTAAACAAATGGTAGATATTGGCTATTATTCTTTACCAGTTGTAGGACTGACGGCGATTTTTACCGGTGCGGTACTAGCGCTGCAAAGTTATACGGGCTTTTCGCGTTTTAATGCCGAAAGTTCTATTGCAACAGTGGTGGTGATTTCGATCACGCGCGAACTAGGGCCGGTGTTAGCGGGTTTGATGGTAGCAGGCCGTGTGGGTGCCGCGATGGCCGCCGAAATAGGTACTATGCGTGTAACTGAGCAAATTGATGCACTCACCACGCTTTCTACCAATCCGTTTCAATATCTTTTCGCGCCGCGCGTGCTGGCGGGAATTGTGACGCTGCCGATTTTGGTGCTGATTGCCGATGTTATCGGCGTATATGGAGGGTATCTGGTAGGGATTCATAAATTAGGTTTTAATCCCTCCACCTATTTGCACAGCACATTCGAATATTTGGAAACCAAAGATGTAATTTCCGGTTTAATAAAGGCTTCTGTGTTCGGTTTTATTATTGCGCTGATGGGTTGTTATAATGGTTATCACTCTGGAAAAGGCGCGCAAGGCGTAGGGCAGGCGACGACGTATGCGGTGGTAAGTGCTTCGGTGCTCATTCTGCTTTCCAACTATATTCTGACGGAGATGTTTTTCTCCAAATGAGCGCATCACCCAAAATTGAGGTAACAGACCTTTATAAATCCTTCGGCCGCAAACGTGTTTTGCAAGGGGTGAACGTAACGATTGGCAAAGGGGAATCGTTAGTTGTGATTGGTGGCTCAGGGAGTGGAAAGTCGGTGCTTATCAAAACAATTCTCGGCCTGATGCGCCCTGAAGAAGGAAGTATCAAAATTGACGGTGAGGAAACGGTTAATTTAACTAGTGGCCAGCGCAATGAACTGATGCGCAAATTCGGTATGCTTTTTCAAGGCGGTGCGCTGTTTGATAGTTTGCCCATATGGCGCAATGTCGCGTTTGGACTGATTCATGCGCAAGGCATGAATGAAAAAGACGCCAAAGAAATCGCAATTAGTAAACTACAATCTGTAGGACTTCAGCCGGATGTGGGGGAATTATTTCCTGTAGAACTGTCAGGCGGAATGCAGAAGCGTGTAGCCCTTGCTCGGGCTATTGCCGCATCCCCGGAAATAATTTTCTTTGATGAGCCGACCACGGGCCTTGATCCCATTATGTCGGACGTTATCAACGAGCTCATTGTAAAATGTTCCGAAGAACTTGGT
>CAYPXJ010000033.1:0-15808 GCA_964414595.1 uncultured Rickettsiales bacterium | reverse complement strand
ATAGAGTGGATGCGCTGGTTGAACTTTTAGAGAAACATGGTATCGAAATTCCGTTTATAAAAAAGCCCGGAGAAAATAGGGGCGATGGCGGCACCAGCACCAAAGGTTTTCAGCGTTAATTCCCGCCGCCGAGGAGATTGCCGAGGCCGCTGCGCATGAGCTGCTTTTTATTCATCCCGCCAAATTTTTTCATCATCTTCTGCATCTGCTTATGTTGTTTGACGAGCTTGTTCACGTCTTCCACTTGCATGCCGCAACCGGCAGCAATACGGCGTTTGCGCGAGGCGTTTAAGAGGTCGGGTTTGCGGCGCTCTTCCGGCGTCATGGAAAGAATGATCGCGAGCTGACGATCGACCATTTTGTCATCCACTTTGCCTTCGAGCTGATCCTGAAATTTCGAAAGACCGGGAATCATACCTATCAGCGAACCGATGCCGCCCATTTTTTTCATCGTGCGAATTTGTTTGGCGAGATCATCAAAATCGAACTGGCCTTTCTTGAGTTTTTTCTCAAGCTGTTTCGCTTCTTCCTGGTCAATATTTTCCGTCGCTTTTTCGACGAGTGACACGATATCACCCATACCCAGAATGTGGCCAGCGACACGCTCGGCATCAAAAATTTCGAGCGCATCAATCTTTTCACCCAACCCCAAAAATTTAATCGGCACGCCGGTGATGGCGCGCATGGAAAGCGCCGCGCCACCCCGCGCATCGCCATCGACACGGGTGAGAATCACGCCGGTCAAAGGCAGCGCATTTTTAAATTCGCGCGCTATATTCACCGCATCCTGACCCGTCAAACTATCAACGACGAGCAGCGTTTCGGCAGGTTTAGAAAGCGCGTGCACTTTTTGCACTTCGTCCATCAGCGCGGCGTCGGTATGCAAGCGGCCAGCCGTGTCGAGAATCACCGCATCGTAACCACCGGTGCGTGCTTCGTTCAAAGCGCGCTTGGTGATATCGAGCGGTTGCTGACCGGCGATAATCGGCAGCGTATCAATTTGCGCCTGGCGGCCTAACTGGGCGAGCTGTTCTTGCGCGGCGGGACGCGCGACGTCGAGCGACGCCATGAGAATTTTCTGCTTCTGTTTGCGCGAGAGAAGATAGGCGAGTTTACCGGTCGTCGTGGTTTTACCGGAACCTTGCAGACCGGCCATGAGAATTACGGAAGGTGCGGGGCCGAGTTTCAGTTCTGCGTCTTCGCTTTTGAGCATCGCGGCGAGTTCGTCATGCACAATTTTGATGACCATCTGGCCGGGCGTGATCGAACGTACGACTTCTTCGCCGACGGCTTTCGCGCGCACTTTTTCAATGAAATCTTTGGCGACTGGCAGTGCGACATCGGCCTCAAGCAGCGCGACGCGCACCTCGCGCATGGCGACGTTGACGTCCTCTTCCGAGAGAACGCCCTTGCCCGTCAGGCGGGTGAAAATCGTATCGAGTTTTTTGGATAATGCATTAAACATGCCGGGGGTTTTAGCCTACTTCTGGCGTTCTGTCACCCTTCGGGAAATAGCAGCACGACGGCCCAGCAGAAAAGTGCCATCAGGCGGGCGAAAAATACCGCTGCGCTGCCGATATCCTTGGCTTTTTTGGCAAGCGGGTGGCGCTCGGGGCTTGCTTTATCGGTGACGGCCTCAATGGCGGTATTGATGAGCTCGACGATGACGATGGGCATAAGGCTCGCAACGAGCGTGAGCCAGATATGGAGGGAGAGATCCAGGAAATGCGTGAGAGCGGTGGCGAGGATAACGCCGAGAATAAATTGGCAGGAGGTGGCGCGGAAAGAATGATCGTCGCGCCAGGCGAGTCGGACGCCGTTTAATGAGTTTTGAAACGCGCGAAAAAATTGTTTCAGAACGGGCATCCAAGCAGAATAAACCAGTCCACATCAAGAAGCGATGTGGTTATTCCTTGCCCATTTTGAGGACTTCGATAAAGGCCGAGTGCGGGATTTCGACATTGCCAATTTCGCGCATTTTCTTCTTACCTTTTTTCTGCTTTTCAAGCAGTTTGCGTTTACGGCTGACATCGCCGCCGTAACATTTCGCCGTTACATCTTTGCGCATCGCGGAGACAGATTCGCGCGCGATAATTTTCGCGCCAATCGCCGCTTGAATCGCAATCTGGAACATCTGGCGCGGGATGAGATCTTTGAGGCGCAAACAGATTTCGCGGCCGCGCGCTTCCGCCTTCGTGCGGTGGCAGATGAGCGCGAGCGCATCGACCGGCTCGGCATTCACCATGATTTGCAATTTGACGAGATCGCCTTCTTCAAACCCATCCATTTCCCAATCGAAACTCGCATATCCACGCGTGCCGGATTTTAAGCGATCGTAAAAATCGAACACGACTTCGTTGAGCGGCAGGCGGTACACAATCATCGCGCGGTTGCCGACATAGGTGAGGTTGATTTGCTTGCCGCGACGGTCAGTGCAAAGTTTCAAGACATCGCCGACATATTCCGGCGGCACGAGAATTGTTGCGCGTATCCACGGCTCTTCCATTTTGCTGATGAAATTCGGTTCCGGCATATCGACGGGGTTGTGAATTTCACGCGTGTTGCCACGCTGATCGGTGATGCGGTAGACCACGCTTGGTGCGGTGGTGAGAATATCGAGATTGAATTCGCGATCGAGACGTTCCTGAATAATTTCGAGGTGCAAGAGTCCTAAAAATCCGCAGCGGAAACCAAGGCCCAAAGCGGTGGAACTTTCCGGCTCGAATTCGAAACTTGCGTCGTTGAGATGGAGCTTCGCAAGCGAATCGCGGAAGTGATCATATTCATCCGCATCGGCCGGATACATGCCGCAGAACACTACCGGCAGATTCGGTTTGAAACCTGCCAGCGCTTCGCTGGCGGGGCGTTTTTCTTCGGTGATGGTATCGCCGACTTTGCAATCGGAAACTTGCTTGATGCTCGCGGTGATAAAACCCACCTGGCCGACTTTCAAACTATCGACATTGAGTTTTTTCGGCGTGAAGACACCGACCTGATCCACTTCGTAATTTGCGCCGGTCGACATCATGCGGATTTTCATACCGCGTTTCAGCTCGCCTTCCACCATGCGCACGAGAATGATAACGCCGAGATAGGCGTCATACCAACTATCGACGAGCATCGCTTTGAGTGGCGCGGTGGCGCTTTCCTCACTGAATTTCGGTGCGGGCAGACGCGTGACAATCGCTTCGAGCACCGCATCAATGCCAATGCCCGTTTTCGCCGAGATGAGCAGCGCATCGGACGTATCGAGCCCAATCACATCTTCGATTTGTTTTTTGATATTTTCCGGCTCGGCGGCGGGCAGATCGATTTTATTGAGCACCGGGATAATGTCGTGATTATTTTCGATGGCCTGATAGACGTTGGCGAGCGTTTGTGCCTCCACGCCCTGGCTCGCATCAACAACGAGCAGCGAGCCTTCGCACGCCGCCAGCGAGCGGCTGACTTCATACGCGAAATCAACGTGGCCCGGCGTATCCATGAGATTGAGCGTATAGGTTTTGCCGTCCTTCGCCTTGTAGAGTAGACGCACCGTTTGCGCCTTAATGGTGATGCCGCGCTCGCGCTCAATATCCATCGAATCGAGCACCTGTTCCTTCATCTCGCGCGCTTCCAAACCGCCGCATGCCTGGATCAGGCGGTCTGCGAGCGTGGACTTGCCGTGGTCGATATGGGCGATAATGGCGAAATTGCGAATTAAGGATGAGTCATGGGTCATGGCGGGGCGCATCCTACAGATATTTAAGGGTTTTTCCAGGGTTTTCTCACGTTAACTCTTTCTTAAGGCAAACCGGTTATCCTTAGGAAAAACCAGGGTTTTTATGGGTATGTCACCTGAGCATGAGAAATTGCGGCCATTGCTGGCAGAACTTACCAGCGCACTCTTTGAAGCGGGTGCGGAGCATTTGATACATCGAAGTTCCGATTTGGTTGCCGATCTGGATACGCACACCGGCATCGAGCTAGGCGGACGATTGGTGAGCCTTATTGGTGATGCACATACGTTCGGCGCCACACAATGGCAGCAATTATACGAGCATGCTATCGCGCTGCGAAAGCGCCCTCCAGGTACAAATCCGAGTGATGGGAATTTGGAAAAACTAGCGGGGATTCACACGCGGTTCGATAATCTGGAACGCCTGCGTAAAGCTATAGATTCTTTAGAAGATATAATTGATAAGAAAAAGCCCGGCCCAGAAAAATATGTAGATGCAAATTCGATAGCAGAAAAACTTATAGAGCTTTCATCGCTTGCATTTAATACCGGCAGGAAAGATCTCTTCGAGAAACTCAATCAATTACACCTGTGGACAAAAACGCAGACTGTAGAAACTGAAGCGCCACCTCTGGATGGAAATAGTTTTTTCAAAATTACGCTGGAAAAACTTATCGAGCAGGTGCGGGATGAACATGCGCGTCGTGTTCAATCGGCGTTTTATAAACAAATTCCACAGCAGGAAATCACGCGAGAGGCAAACGCAACTGCATTACTGCAGATTATCCGAGATGATCTGATGAAAATTCAGGCTAAAGCATTTGGAATTTATCAAACTGATATTCACAAATGGGGCCGGTGATGAAAAATCCTCAAAAAAATTCGATCGCCGATTATGTGCAAAGAGTTTTCAATATCATGCAGGAATATAATATTGGTGAAGCGGATGTAAGGGCGCAGCTATATAGTTTTTTTAGCGAGCCGGGATTGAGTACATACCGCAATGCTGCGGATGGAGAATTTGAACTTTTAATACAAAAATCTTGGAAAAGTTTGCAAAGCTATGGACAATCTTTACAGCAATCTTTGCGAGATCTGGCTGAGCGAGGAGAAGTTGATAGCGAAGAATATGATCGCGTCTATCATGATCAAATAAAAGTAAGTAATGCACTTGAAAATCTTACTCGCGTGATTACCGAATTGAAAATTGGGCCGCACCGAGAAGGGCGTCAATAATTTATGGAGGCGTCTGATAAGAAAAATGTGTTCACGCTTTCCGCTGCGCAAAAAATCGCGGCGCGGGAAATTTTTGAATCGTTTCCTGCATTGCCTGCTTTTGACGAAATACTCACCTTAGATAATGATGATATCGAAAAGACCGAAGCCTATGCGCTCGCGCTTGCGAAAGCCTTTGCCGATACAGATTTATTTAAGGAAGAGGCAGCGGCGCTACGCCGTGTTTCCGAGTCGGGTGATCCGGCTGCCTGCATTCATGGTTGGCCGCGTGGTAAACTGAATGTGCTTGGTGTGGGCAAGCGCAATGGCATGACGCATTATCATGTGAAAAATATAAATGCAGAACCCGATGCGATTCAAAATTGGACAGAGCATAGCGCGAAAATCATGTTGCTGATGAGCGTATGGATTAATCGCAAACCAACGCCTAGCATGTTTATCGATGTGCCGGGAACGGCATGGCAAAAAATTAGCCCGCAAAAATTACAAAAAATGGCACCGGAAACCTACGCGCAGATAGAAGAGCATGCGCCGCATATGTTTGAAAAATTAGGTAAATCGCTTTGGCTAAATACCGAACATGAAAAACATGCGCATCCGCTTATTACGTTATTTGGATTATTTTCCGGCGGTTGGTCGATGGAAGGCGAGCGTTATGTGCCCACTATCAGCTACGATAAAAGCGGAAATGAATTTCTGCATGAGCCAATATTACCCGGCACGATTTATGTGATTGGCGATGGCGTGCTGCATGAACGCGGGCCTTATGTAAAACATGAGACGCGGCCCAATAAAGCGTTTTCCGGTGATATTCAGCGCGCTTTGGGTGCGGTGCTGTTAGATCCGGAAGATGCAATGCCGTATTCGAAATTGGATGATGCACACTATGCGCTGTTAAGAAATTATTTCTCTAAAGAGCGCGCGCGCACAGTTTAAGTTGCGGATAGTAATGGTTTGCGCGTTTCAAACTCCGCAATATTATGTTGCACAACATCTTTGAGTGAGTGGTTTTTCTGAAATACGTGCCGCTGCCTTTGCGTGCTGGTTCCATTATATAAGATGCCTCGCAGTGCTTGAATATAAGAACCATAATCAAGCTGCTTTGTAATGGGCGCAATTTTATTTAGCCATTGTTCGATATCATCACGAATAGGTTGCGATGCCCCTTCGGACGAGGTGACGAGATCCGCCTCCGCCCCGTGGCGAATCGCACGCCATTTATTTTCACGGATGATCCAAGTTGGCGGTGCCAGCACGCGATCCATCCAACTTCCCTGCTCGCGAAACCAATGTGCCAGAAGATGGATGAAAGAAACGAGTGCTAACGTTTCTTCCAGCGTGGCAAGACCATCGCATACGCGGATTTCCAGTGTTCCATAGACGGGGCTGGGGCGCATATCCCACCATAAATCACGCAAGGATTTTATGGCACCGGATTTTTTCAGCACGCCATAAAGATGCTCGAATTCGCGCCAATTCGCCACCATGTAAGGACGCCCTGCGGTAGGCAATGCTTCGTACGTAGTGGGGCGGCAGGAGGCAAGCCCTGTGTCGTCACCCTGCCAGAACGGAGAGCTTGAAGAAAGCGCAAGAAGATGCGGCAAAAAATTCATGAAGAAATTATTGAAGCGAATGCACTCATCGCCATCTTTCATGCCCAAATGTACATGCATGCCGTACACGGTCATTCGGCGTGTGAGCCATTGGTTGCGATCAATCAGTTCGTGATAGCGCTCGGTGGGTGAAATAACGCAATCCGCATATTTAGCGAAGGGATGGCAGCCCGTCGTGGCAAAATTGAGGCCGAGTGTTTTACCCACGTTGGTCATGTAATCCAGTGAGGCAGATAAATCTTGTTCTACCTCCTGCACGTTTTTGCAAATGCCCGTGTTGATCTCAACCGTGCTTAAATAAAATTCCGGTTTAATTTTCTTATTCTCGGTTGTGGCGGCGAGAAGATCTGCCGCACGGGGCGCAAGATTGAGTGTTTCCGGATCCAGTAATTGCAGCTCAATCTCCACACCCAGCGTTAGCTCGTCGCTGGGTTTGAAGGTGATTTCATCCGCTTCCGGCAGTTTGCCACTACGAAATAAATCCAACGAAAAAAGATCAAGAATACGATCAGAAAGAATTTTTCTGTTTTTTGTCATGGGGATGGGATTATACCCCCATGATTTTAAGATGAAACCCTAAATCGAAATTTTATGCCCGCAAACTTCCGCCGCAATGTTTGGCGATGGCGGCGATGATGTTTTTTGACACGGTTTCGATTTCATTTTCCGACAGTGTGCGATCAAGCGCTTGTAGCGTGACAGAAAGTGCCACGGATTTTTTACCCTCGGCCACATTTTTACCCTGATACACATCGAATAATTGCACCTGTTGAATCAGCGTGCGCTCAGCGTTGCGCGTGGCTTTTAAAAGTTCTGCCACCGGCAGTGACGCATCGACGACAAACGCAAAATCACGTGTCACCGCTTGATAGGGCGATAGTTCTAATTTCGGTTTCGCCGTACCTTTTTTAGCTTTTGGCGCGGGAAGTTTATCGAGATAAAGTTCAAACGCTGCGACCGGAGTTTCGATATCGAATTGCTTCAAAATAGCCGGGTGAATTTCACCAAACACCGCGATGCAATTTTTGCCGAGGAATAATCCGCCTGAGCGCCCGGGGTGGAAGTAGCTAGGCACTTCGGCACGGCATTCAATCGTTTCCGGGTTCATTTGTAGCGACAGCACCGCGAACAGATCGGCTTTTGCATCCAGCCAATCAGCGGCACGAGATTTGCCATGCACGGAAGTAGTGACTGTATCACCGCTGCGAATCGCAGCGAGCGCAGGATGCGTGCCTTCCGGCGATGCAGCGCTGTAGATGGGGCCGATTTCAAACAGCGCAACATGCTGCATATCGCGCGCTGCGCTGGCCTTCACCGCTGAAAGCAGGTTGGGCAGAATCGATGGGCGCATCACATCCAGCTCGCTGCTAATCGGGTTGGCGAGTTTGATCTCCGCATTGCCGAAAGATTTTGCCAGGCGACTATCCATGAACGAGAAGGTGATGGTTTCAAACAAGCCACGCGAAGCGAGCGTTTTACGCGCGCTGGTGGTCAGTGGTCGGTGATCGGTGATGAGTGAAGAAGGCAGCGGCGTGGCAGGAATATGATCATAGCCATACACGCGCAGAATTTCTTCCACGAGGTCAGCAGGGCCTTCGATATCAGGTCGCCAGGAAGGAATGGTAATCGGTGATCGGTGGTCAGTGATCAGAAAGCCAAGTTTTTTTAGAATATCGAGAGAGGCTTTTTCATCAATTTTTACACCGCCTAAAGTTTCGGTGAGCGAAGAATTAAAATGAGTGGTTTGCGGTTTGTGGTCAGTAGTTCCGACAATCACAAGTTCACTTGGCTCACCGCCGCAGAGTTCAAGAATCATCTGGGTTGCGAGGTGCGCCGCAGGTAATACGAAGGCAGGGTCGACGCGACGTTCAAAACGCGCCCGCGCATCGGAAATGATTTGGTGCTTGCGCCCAGCTTCGGCAATCGCCACATCATCAAACAGCGCCACTTCGAGGAAAACATCGGTGGTTTTTTCCGAACAGCCGCTTGCTTTGCCGCCCATGATGCCGGCCAGCGCAACCGGAGATTTTTCATCGGCAATGACGATTTCACCACCGGCGAGCGTGTAAGTTTTATCATCCAGCGCCATGAGTGTTTCGCCCGCTTTTGCTTCACGCACTGTGATGTTGCCGGCCAGTGTTTTTGCATCGAACACATGCAGCGGGCGAGCGTGGCAGAAGCTGATGTAATTGGTGATATCGACGAGTGCAGAAATGGGTTTGAGGCCGATCGCTTTCAAACGCTGCTGCAACCATGCCGGGCTGGTGCCGTTTTTGACGTTTTTGAAATAACGGCCAACGAATGCAGATGATTTTGGTGTGGCGATTTCCACTTTGATGGGTGAGGGGAAAACGCCTTTGGTTTCTTTCATCGCAAGCGGCTTTAACGTGCCAAGACCGGCGGCGGCGAGATCACGCGCGATGCCATAAACACCAAGGCAATCACCACGATTCGGTGTGAGCGCAATTTCGATGACAGGGTCCGTGAGGCCAAGCGCATCGGCAGCATTGGAACCGGGCTTCGGTTCACCGCTAAGTTCGATGATGCCGGCAGAATCTTCGCCGAGCGCTAATTCTGACGCGGAACACAACATGCCGTTGCTTTCCACATCGCGGATTTTGGCTTTTTTGATGACGAGGCCATTGGCAGGAATGGTGACACCGACGGGTGCAAGCACGACATGAATACCAGCGCGCGCATTCGGCGCGCCACAAACGATCTGCAATTTTTCGCTGCCGTTATCGACGAGGCAGACGGAGAGCTTATCCGCCTGTGGGTGTTTCGACGCTTCGAGAATCTTCGCGACTTTGAACGCGGCAAGCGACTGGCTTAAATCGGTGACGGATTCAACCTCCAAACCCAGCGCGGTGAGCTTTTCGCTAATCGCTACAAGCGATGCGTTAGTATCGAGATAATCTTTGAGCCAGGAGAGGGTGAATTTCATTTACACCGCCTTGAAGCCATAATGTTGCAGCCAGCGCGTATCGGATTCGAAGAAGGTGCGGAGATCAGGGATGCCGTATTTGAGCATCGCGAGGCGTTCAATGCCAATGCCGAACGCGAAGCCCTGCCACTGAGCAGGATCCAGCCCGACATTTTTGAGCACGTTCGAGTGCACCATGCCGCAGCCCAAGATTTCTAACCAATCGGAACCTTCGCCGATGGTGATTTCGCTTTTCGAACGCTTGCAGCCGATATCGACTTCCGCCGAAGGTTCGGTGAACGGGAAATAGCTGGGGCGGAAACGCAGCGGAACCGAGTCGCGCTCAAAAAACCGGCTCAAAAACTCCAGCAGGCAGCCTTTGAGATGCCCCATGTTGATGTTTTTATCAATATAAAGGCCTTCAATCTGGTGGAACATCGGTGTGTGCGTTTGATCCCAATCGCTGCGATAAACCCGGCCAATCGAAATGATTTTGAACGGCGGCTTGCCCTTTTCCATCGCCCGGATTTGCACCGAGGAAGTTTGGGTGCGTAAGACAAGTGGTTGGTGGTCAGTGGTCGGTGGTCGGTTAAGGAAGAACGTATCTTGCATTTCGCGCGCGGGGTGATGCGCCGGGATGTTGAGGGCAGTGAAGTTGTGGTAGTCATCTTCGATATCCGGCCCTTCGACATGCGAAAAGCCCATCGAACCGAAAATGCTGGTGAGTTCTTCAATCGTTTGCGAAATCGGGTGGATGCGGCCTTCACGTTCGGGGCGAATCGGCAGGGTGATATCGACTTTTTCAGTGGCGAGCTTTTGATCAAGCGCCGCACGTTCCAACGAGGATTTTTTATCGTCGATGGCAGCGGTGATGGCGTTTTTGGTTTCGTTCAGCTTCTGCCCGGCTTCCTTCCGCTCTTCCGGCGGGAGCTTGCCGAGATTCTTCAGCTGTTCGGTAATTACCCCGGATTTGCCGAGATACTGCACGCGCAAGGCGTCCAGCGCCTCTAGCGACGCAGCAGATGCGATAGATTTTAGGGCTTCGTCGAGCATGTGGTGCCTTGTGCCTCGTGCCTTCCTAAGCACCGGGCACAAATAACTAAGCTAATGCTTTTTTAGCCTGTTCGACGATGGCTTTGAATGCTTCCGGCTCGTTTACCGCGAGTTCCGCCAGCATTTTGCGATTCAGGGAAATATTCGCCTTTTTCACGCCGTTCATGAATTGCGAGTAGATGAGGCCTTGCTCGCGCACGGCAGCGTTGATACGCAGAATCCAGAGCGAACGGAAATCACGCTTGCGATTGCGACGGTCGCGGTAGGCATATTGCATGCCCTTTTCGACTTTTTCGCGCGCAACGGTGATAAGGTCCTTATGGCGACCACGGTAGCCTTTCGCGGCCTTCAGTATTTTTTTGCGGCGCGCGCGGCTGGCAACTTTTGGTAAAGAATTTGTCATGTTAAACCTCTGTTATATAAGGATTACAGGCCGTATGGCGTGTAAAGTTTTACAATTTTTGCATCCGACTCATTCAGCACTTGCATGCCGCGTTGATCACGCAAGGAACGCTTGCTGCGCTTGCGCATACCATGGCGCTTGCCGGATTGTGCATGTTTTACTTTACCAGAGGCGGTGAGCTTAAAACGCTTCTTCACGCCGCTTTTTGTCTTCAGTTTTGGCATATTAATGCTCCTGTTAAAAACGCAGCCGGGCAAGCGGTTGCCACGGCGTGCGGAACGGGGTTTATAACAGAATTCTTAAGGATAGCAAGGGTTAGTTATTGCGGGAATGATAAGACGCTTCCGTATTAAGTTCCTCAAGTAATTTACGAGCGTTCTTAAAGGTTTTCCGCGCAACTGTAAGCAAGGTTTGAAATTTTTGGCCAGGGTTGGGAGACTGTTTGCTGTTATGGCTATTTTCTGCCTGAATATCGTCAATTTCTTGAAATTGCTGTAAAGCTCTAAGCCCCTGGCGGACATTGAGGCTGATGTGATGTGCTGCATTTAGTTTTTGCACGAAACTTTCGGGGCTTGGTCGGGGTGGGTAAAGGACGGTGAGTTCCTCCTGATTATCCGACAGAAGCCGGCCAAGACAAAATTCCATCGCGGTCATATGATCCCTAACATCTTCACAAAGGCTGTAAAAATGGTCTAACTTTCTATCATCGGAAAAAGAAAAATTGCGCGCAAGGGTATGCGCTCTGTCAATAAATTCACTTGAGTGAATGATATAAGCCGCATGTTCCTTTTTCGGAGAAGGCTTCCAATCTTCGATGAGCATTACATCCGAATCAGGTGGCGGGGTTAAATCAGCATCGGGAAGCTTGATCTGAAGGCTTTGCATATCGGTAAGTTTATAAAGCTGCCTGTTGATTGATTGACCAAACTCTACGATGGATTCGGTTAGGGGCAGCTCTTTTTTTTGGGCCGCATACGTGTAAATGGAAGAAATTGCTTCGCGCATAGGTTCTAGTGAGGCTTGTATATTCGTTATATCAAGATGCTGCTTTCGCAATAAATAATGCACCATTTCTGCATGGCTAAACAGCCTGCCAAGTTGTGATAGAATGCGATCATTCGGAGGCAAATCTTCTTTTACAATCTGAGCAATATTACGGATAGCTTCTCTCATGGTAGAAAGCGCTTTAAGATGACGCAGTGCTTGGGGAAAAGTAAGGGTGACAACCCCGAGAATGGCTTCCCCTTCCGGGGAATGTTCTTCACCTCTAATGAGGTTGTACAAAGGCTTATCAAGGTTTTCAATTTGTTTACTGGGATCTCTAAACTCTTCCGTATTTTTAGAGAGGTTATCCACTATCTCTTCATAGAAATCCGCCATATCCTCGCATTTTTGCGCGCGTGCGGGATAGTTGCGCGCAATGGTTTCCAACGCATCACAAAATGCGTGTTTTTCTTCGTAAAGCCGGGCAAAGGGGCCCTGGATTTCTGCTTCCGGGTGGGTCATAGGTGCTCCAACCCTCTAAATTAGCGGAAATTGGTTAAATTTACGTTAATTGCCGCAGGAGATCAGCGCGAGGTCGTAAACTGCGTGATCGAAGGGGTTCAACGAAGGCGAATCGGAGAACATCCATCCATTGTAGATAATTTTGCGTTTTTCTGTGGCTTTATCCTGCGGTGTACTAGGCGGAACTATCTCGATTTCCGCCACTTCCAGCAACGCCGCCGCGCCGCGCTGGTAGGCATTATCATTATTGCGGCAAACCCTGAGTTTGATGGATAAAGTGCCGAATTGTGTCGGCACCGCCTTGCGGAGTTTAAGCGTGGAAATACGGGTGGTGAGCTTATCCAGCCCGCGAATTTCGGCGGTGTAGTGAATTCCGCCGTAGAGATCGGCTTGTTGTTGCTGTTTTTTGGCCTCTTCCTGCCTTTGGCTCATCAGATCGGATTCGGGCATGGAATTGGCCGGAAATTCGCTATCTGCCGCGGGTTCCTTAACTTTAATGCGGGTGGGCGGCGCAGGTACGGGTTCCTCTGGCGCGGTATCTGGCATTATTTCTTGGATTTCCGGCGCTTCTGCCGGCGCGAGCGTGGGTTCCTCCGGCGCTTCTTGCGCGAAAGCAGGGGCTATCAGCCCTAAAAATACAAGACTAAAGACCTGAAGCAGGAGTTTCAGGCGCATCGGAATGATCAGGGGATGCCGGGGCCTCTTCCGCCGCAGCGGGGTTAGCCGGATCGCTCATTTCTTCGGTTTTTTTCTTTTCGTCAGCCCCGCCCAATACGAATTTGCCGATGAGGGCCTCAAGACTTACGGAAGATTGTGTGTATTTTACCTCGTCACCCTCAGTCAGAAAATCGGTGTCCGCACCCGGTACGATGGCTAAATATTTAGAGCCCAGCAGACCATCGCCGATGATTTCGACGGAGCTATCGGTGGGCAGTTTAAGTTCATTTTCCACCGTAAAAGTGACTTTGGCGAGATAGGTTTCAGGATCAATGGTTTGATTTGTTACCGTGCCCACTTTAATGCCGCTCATTTTGACATCGCTACCCACATTTACCCCGTCCGCGCGATCAAAGCGCGCATAGAGTGTATAACCCTCTTTTTCATCCACACTTGCGCTACGCCAGGCAAAAATCACAAACCATGCCGCGATAATAATCACAACAGCGCCGATCAAAGTTTCAATGGCGTTACGGTGCATGATTTATTCTTTCGATTCCGGGTTCCAGGCCACGTAATCCGCGGTTTGGCGAGCGCGCTTGCCGCCTTTCAGCGCGTGCCCGGAAGGATAATACGCATAGACGGTGCCGGTGAGATTGGGCACATGATTGCGCTGCCAGCGATAGCGGCGATTGGTTTTTGAAGTAGGAATTTCGTTTTCTGTATAATGCAGCCAGCCATGCCATTCCGGCGGAACTTTCGAGGGTTCAGCAAGACCTTTGTAAACCACCCAACGCTTTTCTTCACGGCGCAAACCAAAACCACGCACACGGCTGCGGTAATAGCGGTTGCCAAAATCATCTTCGCCAACCAGTTCGCCAAAAAGCATCGTGTAAAGTGAGGTGCCGAGGGACATGTGAAAATAGGGGTTGCAGCTTTTATGTTGTCTCTACGTAATAAATTATTTAGACGCAACACTCAATGAAGAAAGAAACATCCCTTGGTATTATCGGTCAAGGCGCGTGGGGCAGCGCGTTGAAAGAAGTGTATGCGCGGGCGGGGCGCGATGTGGCATTTGTGACAAATGCCAGCCACGCGCGTGATATCATGCTGCTTGCT
The DNA here is from genome assembly GCA_964414595.1 of uncultured Rickettsiales bacterium. Classification (GTDB taxonomy): domain Bacteria; phylum Pseudomonadota; class Alphaproteobacteria; order Rickettsiales; family CAIJLX01; genus CAYPXJ01. The sequence goes on along the minus strand of CAYPXJ010000033.1, from coordinate 1,580 downwards.
GTGCCCGCACAGGCGGTGCGCGATGTGTGCGCAGGTTTTGCGGATACATCTGCAACGATTGTGATTTGTGCCAAAGGCATCGAACTTCGCACCGGTAAGTTGATGCATGAAGTGGTGCAAGAAGTTTTGCCGCGCGCGCAGAGCGCTATTCTTTCCGGCCCGAATTTCGCGCACGAGATCAAAGAAGGTAAACCCGCAGCCAGCGCGATCGCGGCGGTGAATATGGACGAAGCGCGTACGCTGCAAAAATTGTTAACCACGCCGCAACTGCGACTTTATGCACAAGACGATCGCGTGGGTGTTGCGCTCGCGGGCGCGCTGAAAAATGTGTATGCGATTGCGTGCGGCATGATTACCGGCGCGGGCCTTGGTGAAAACGCGCGGGCCGCTCTCATCACGCGCGCGCTGGTTGAAATGCGGCGACTGGTTTGTGCCATGGGCGGTAAAGAAGCCACAGTTTACGGACTTGCCGGTATCGGCGATATGGTGCTTACATGCGGCAGCGCAACATCGCGCAACATGGCGTTTGGTGTTGCGTTTGCACAAAATGAAGATGCTTCTGATGCGCTTACAGAAGGTGTGCCAACGGCGCAAGCGGCGTTGCTTCTCGCGGAAAAATATCACGTTGCGATGCCGATTGCAGAAGCAACCGCGCACATTGTTTCACGCAAAATAACGTTGAAAAATGCGCTTTCCACACTGATCGAACGACCGCTTAAAGATGAGGCATAAATAGTTTATAAAAAATTATTCGCACGCTGATATATGCGTTGCAAAGATGCAACAAAGATAAAAAACAAACCGTAAATCGGCCCTTTTACAAATGCGCTCTCCGCAAAATGGGTTGCCTCGCTGGAAATAAAATGATTGATATACGAATGCGCATGAATTAGATGTGTCTTCGCACGTGATCAATTCATGTGGTCACATCTAAAACCTAGTGCAGGTTCTTAACCATAAGGAGACAAGAGCATGACTGATTATATTTTTTCCAACCTTTCTAACGGCGCTACGCTCGGCTTCGACGTTGCTAGCGACGTTTTGATTTTCGGCTCGATTAATGCGTCCGACCTTTCCTTCACATCGGTGACGGGCGGTCTTCGCGTTACATCCGGCGGCAAAAGCGTTACGCTCACCGGCGTAACCATCGGCCAACTTACCACCACCAACGTTAGCGTTGCAGGTGCAGCTGTTGTTGTTGGTGATAACACCACGGCAACCGACCTGGACGATCTGGCGCAAGGCGCTGGTGGCGTTCTGACGACTGCTCCGGGCACTGGTAATGATTACATCCTCGGTCTGGGCGGCAACGATGCTATCAACGGTCAAGACGGTAATGATTTCATCAACGGCGGTCAGGGTGCTGACACGGTAACTGTTGATGCAGATGAAGGTCTCGACACGATTCGCGGCGGTGCGGATGCAGACAGCCTTAACGGCGGTTCGGCAACTGAAGCTCTCATTGTGTACGGTGACAACGGTGCTGATAGCGTTGAAGGCGGTACGGCTGCAGACTTCCTGCAAGGTAACGCTGGCAATGACAGCATTTTCGTTGACGCTATCGCTTCCGGTGCTGATAC
>CAYPXJ010000032.1:0-16074 GCA_964414595.1 uncultured Rickettsiales bacterium | reverse complement strand
GCTAAATCCTTCGCGCTGGCATTCGCACGCACGTTAAAGCCAAGAATAATACCGCCCGTCGCCTTCGCCAGACTGATATCGGATTCCGTAATCCCGCCTGCCGCCGAATGCACGATTTTCACGCGTACTTCTTCGTTTTCGAGTTTTGCAAGGCTACCCACAATCGCTTCCGCCGAACCTTGTACGTCCGCTTTCAACACAATGCCGAGCTCTTTTACACCCAGCGCGTTGGCAACTTTGAACATTTGATCGAGCGACATGCCCGTAGAGGATGCTGCTTTCAAATCGCGCTCACGCTTCATGCGGAATTCGATAATATCACGCGCCTGTTTTTCGTTTTCAACGACATAGAACGGGTCACCTGCCGAAGGCAGCACATCAAGGCCCAATACTTCAACCGGGAAAGAAGGTTGCGCTTCTTTCACAGCTTGACCTTTATCATCTGCCAGCGCGCGAAGCTTACCTTGCGCAACACCTGCCAGCACGATATCGCCAGCTTTTAGCGTACCATTCTGCACAAGCAGACTTGCCACTACACCGCGCCCTTTATCCATGCGCGCTTCAATCACCACGCCAGAAGCCAGTTTGGTTGGATTTGCTTTGAGCTCTTCTACTTCTGCCTGCAAGAGCACCGCTTCAAGCAGCTTATCAATATTGAGTTTCTGCTTCGCTGAAACTTCTACATACTGCACTTCACCGCCCAATTCTTCCGGCACCAATTCATAGGCCAGCAGCTGATCACGCACTTTGCGCGCGTTAGCATCGGGCTTATCAATTTTGTTTACTGCCACGATAATAGGCACTTCCGCTGCTTTGGCGTGATTGATAGCTTCAATCGTCTGCGGCATCACGCCGTCATCCGCCGCCACGACGAGAATTACGATATCCGTAATTTTTGCACCGCGTGCCCGCATCGAAGTGAACGCTTCGTGACCGGGCGTATCAATAAACGTAATTTTTTCGCCGCTTGGTGCCGTTACTTGGTACGCACCAATGTGCTGCGTAATACCGCCCGCTTCGCCTGCAACAACATTTGCTTCACGAATCGCATCGAGAAGCGAGGTTTTGCCGTGATCCACATGCCCCATTACCGTAACTACGGGTGGGCGCGCTTTCAGTTCCGCTTCTTCGTCTTTCGATTGCTCGAGCACGGTTTCAACATCGGCTTCGGTCACGCGCTTAATTTTGTGGCCGAATTCTGTCACGATAAGTTCGGCTGTATCGGCATCCAGCGTTTGATTGACCGTTGCCATGATGCCAAGCTTCATGAGCTCTTTCACTACATCAATGCCACGCACTGCCATACGGTTAGCAAGTTCCTGCACCGCAATCGTTTCCGGCACCGTCACTTCACGCACGATTTTTTCTGCTTCTTTCGGCAGTTGACCTGCGCGCTCTGCACGTTTTGCCTTTTCGCGCGCGCGTCGAATCGAGGCAAGGCTGCGCATGCGTTCTTCTTGTTGCAGTGCCTGAAGCACCGTCATTTTACCGGAACGGCGGCGCGGCTCATCACCAACGATACGGCCTTTGCCACGCTTAGGCGCTTCCGCTTCTTCTTCACGCTCACGCAGCACAAGCTGCCCCGTCAAATCACCTTTTTTATCGGCGCGATCACCGGGCTTTTTCGCTTCCGCACCCACTTGCGGCAGCGGCGGCATTTTAGGTGCAGGACGAGAAGCTTGTGGCTTCGCAGGCTGTTTCGCTTTCGGTATAAAACGCTGAATTTCGGGTTTTGGTTCCTCGAGTGCCGCTTCTTGCAGCGCACGCAGACGCTTCTCGCGCTCGCTATCTGTCAGTCCCGAAGCAGGTTTGCGAATTTCTTGCGTTGTAGCTGGTGCTGCCGCGGCAGGATTTTCTTGCTTCGCCGCTTCGTCACGGCCAATCGTGCGCGTTTTACGCACCTCGACCATCACCGTTTTCGACTTACCATGACCCAGCGACTGGCGAACCTGACCGCTTTCTACCGTGCGCGTAAGCTGCAAGGTTTTACCACGATTCATGTTCGTATTCCCGCCTTCGTTGTTTTGATTGTCCGTCATGCGTGCTGTCTTTACCTGATATTCTGCGGTTTGTGAAGCTTTCTGGGTAAAAAAACGATTAGGCGTTAGAAGCCTTATCGCCTTCAAACCAATGGGCTCGTGCCGCCATGATCATTGCGTTGATTTCATCATCGGTTTTGCCATGATCAGGCACGAGATCCACAAAATCATCGCGTGAAAGCTCAGCAAAATCATCACGGGTTTTCACACTGGCTTTGCCAAGTGCGACCAGAATGGCTGGCGTAAAACCTTCCATCGTCGCCAAATCTTCCTTCACACCCAGATCGCGCCATTGCTTGGTGAGTGCGGCTTCGCGCTCATCCAGATAGGTTTTTGCGCGGCCTTGCAATTCTTCTGCCAGACCTTCGTCAAAACCTTCAATCCCTGCCAGATCTTCCTTCGGCACAAACGCGATTTCATCAATCGAGCGGAAGCCTTCCGTCACCAACAGATGCGCAATAATTTCTTCCACATTGAGCGCCTCGGTGAAAAGTTTGGAAAGCGTATTAAACTCTTCCGTACGGCGTTTGGACTCTTCTTCCTCGGTTAGAACATCAATGTTCCAACCCACAAGCTGGGAAGCCAGACGCACGTTTTGACCCCGGCGGCCAATCACCAGGCTCAGCTGATCTTCCGGCACCACCACTTCAATACGGTGATTATCTTCGTCGATCACGAGCTTGCTCACTTCCGCTGCCATCGGCGAAGGCGAAAGCGCCGCCACGACAAAGGTCGCCAGATCCGGCGTATATTGAATAATGTCGATTTTCTCGCCCTGCAATTCGGCAACCACCGCTTGCACGCGCGAACCACGCATACCCACGCATGAACCGACTGGGTCGATATTGCTATCGCGTGAAGAAACCGCGATTTTCGCACGGCTACCGGGGTCGCGTACCGCAGCTTCAATCGTGATGATACCATCGTAAATTTCCGGCACTTCCTGCGCGAACAGTTTCGCCAGGAATTGTGGATGCGTACGCGAAAGGAAAATTTGTGGGCCTTTTTTCTCACGACGCACATCGAGAATCAGCGCACGCACGCGATCATTCTGACGGAAATTTTCGCGTGGGATGATTTCTTCACGACGAAGCACCGCTTCGGCACGACCGAAATCCACCGTTACATTGCCGTATTCAACGCGTTTCACAACACCGCTGACGACTTCGCCAACGCGATCTTTGAAATCTTCAAACTGACGTTCACGCTCAGCATCGCGCACTTTCTGCACGATCACTTGCTTCGCCGTTTGTGCCGTCACACGGCCGAATTCGATCGGCGGCAGCGGCTCGGAAATCACATCCGTAAGATTTTTGGAAGGGTCGATCTTCTTCGCATCTTTCAGCGAAATTTGTGTACCGGCATTTTCTACCGTTTCCACCACTTCACGATCGCGGAACATCGAAATCGCACCGGATTTCTTATCAATCGCCACGCGGATATTTTGCTCATGACCATATTTGCGGCGACCAGCGATTTGCAGCGCCTGCTCCATCGCTTCGATAACCGATTCGCGCGGAATGCTTTTCTCGCGTGCAACCGCATCGGCGATCTGTAACACTTCGGTGTTGCCGGTAATGGTAAAATTGAGACTCATACGCTACTCCTTTAGGGTTGTTCAGTTGACGCTTTGCTTGGCTTTTACAAATTCAAGCAGCGCATCGTTTAAAATCAATTTTGCTTCGCCAATATTTTCATACGGGATAGCAACCTGTTTATGTTCCTCAGTTTCCAGGTGAATCACTTCCCCTTCCACCTTTGTAATCACGCCGCGGAAATTCCGCTGGCCATCCATCGCATCTTTACAGGCAATTTTTGCCGTAAGCCCTTCATGCAGAGAAAAATCCTGCAATTTCACCAACGGCCGATCAATACCCGGCGAGCTCACTTCGAGCTGGTAGCGCTCGCGAATCACATCTTCCACATCCAGCATCGGCGAAATCTGATGGCTGATGCGTTCGCAATCTTCCACACGCATGGGTTTGCCATCCAAGCGCTCGGCCATTATTTGCAGCGTGCCTGACTTGCCGCCCAAGAAACGCACGCGCACCAGCGCATAGCCCAAATGCGAAATCGCCGGGTTTATAATATCTGCAATATGCGTTTCAAGCGGTGTCGTCATGCCGGGTATTTTTTCTTATGGTTGCCGAAATGTATTTTCTTTTCGGGTAACAAAAAAGGCGGGCGCTGCCCACCTTTCCGTGCCCCCTTTATAGAGAATTGATTTCCTATGTGCAAGAAAATAAGTAATAAGCATAGGATGCTTCGTTTCTGCCTCAAATATTCCCAACGTGTAGTAATCGCCCTCATTTTGCTGGCTTTGCTGCTAGCGGTGAGTGTGATTGGCTGGCTGAAATCAGGCCCACGCCAGAGCGCTTTTGTGAGCCAGAGGCTGGAACATGCGCTGAATAAGACTCTCGCGCCGGAATATACGCTGAAAATCGGCAAAAGTGAGCTTTACTGGGAGTCGATTTCCACACCTCTTATCGTTGATTTACAAGATATTAGCCTTTCAGGCGGCGCTTCCTTTTTAACGCTTAATCGCATTCGGGTGACGCCTTACCCCCATATGCTCCTATTCAACCGTCTGCGTTTTGGCCGTGTAGAGCTGGTAGAACCTTCCTTGAAATTCACCTTGCCGGAAGAAGCGCCCGTGCAAAAGGATAGCGACCTGAAAAGCACCCTTGAAGGCGTTATGCAATCGCCAGAGTGGCGGGAATCGTTAGCCAAGCTGGAGCAATGGCTCAAAAAACCTTCTCGTGTAGCGCGCAGTGTCACTATTACGCGGGGTAAGTTGACTCTTGCTAAACATGGCGAGGAGTTCAGCTGGTCTATACCGGAAGCCTATGCGCGCTTCATGCGCCGGGAAATATCGGGTCAGCCAATTCTCGTTTCTGAAAGCGTGTTTGATTCCGGTGGGACTCAAACCAGTTTGAAACTGGCGCTACGTCGAGAAGATGACAACATTCTGGCCGAAGCCGATATTCATCAGCTTGCCCTGCCAGTTATTGCCAAATTACTCGCGCTACCAAATTGGCTGCAACGCATGGATATCAACGCCAACCATCGTATTAATCTTACCGTTTCTGCGAAACAGGGTTTGCGTTTGATTGAATTTGAAACGGCGTCGAATGCGCGTTCGGATCTTAATTTTTCGATCAAAGGGGTGTTGGATAACCGGAACGATAGCGAAGTGCCCGTTTTTGCCCCCCATGTTCAGGCGAATTTTCAGGCACAGCAATTTGCTATGGAAAATCTTTCGCGTTATTGGCCTCCCCATCTGGCGGAAGATGCGCGTAATTGGGTTGTGCCCAATATTCCTGAAGGTTTAGCAAAAACCATTCGTAGCGAAATTGATATTCCATCTGCCTATTGGGAAGGCGCGCCGCTGCCAAAAAACGCGATGCTAACTTCCATTGAGTTTGAACGGTGCCGCGTGATTTTCGCGGATAATCTTCCGCACATGACGGAAACAAGTGGTGTTGCTGATTTTACAACACAAACCATGACCGTAACGCTTGATGAAGGCACGCTGCTCAGTTCGGCGCTGGAATCTGCGGTGATTCATATTCCTAATCTCGGCGGTGACGATGTCGAAAAAATGGATATCGACGCAACGTTTAACGGCCCTCTGAAAGACCTCGTACCCTTTCAACAGCTGCAATCGCGTGTGTTTAACCAGGCTTCAGAATTTGATTTGGCGCGCACGGAAGGCCAGGCTAACACAACGGTGAAACTGCATTTTCCGTTGCTCAAAACGCTTACGGGCGATGCCATTGATGTCACGGCAGATATCACCTCAAAAGATTTTACTATTCGCAAAGCCTGGAAAGAAAACGATCTCACCAAAGGCGATGTAAAAATTCGTGTGCACAACCAAGAAACTGCATTAGAAGGTACGGCCACACTCGCCACTATTCCAGTGCAGTTGAAATATCTGCAAAGCCGCGCACCTGGCGGTGCAAGCGCCAGCGAATTAAATATTAACACCACTACGCCGGTGGAGGCGCTGCGCGGAATCTTTAATGATATCCCATCAGAGATTACCGGCACTGTGAGCGCGGAAGTTAAACAAAATGGTGCGCAAACGAGTGTGATCATTGACGCGGCTGAGGCAAGTTTTGCCTTTCCATCTTTTGGCCTATTCAAACCCGCGGGTGCGGCGCAACAGATTCGCCTTGATGCAACGGATACAGATGCAAAAACCAAGTTGAATAACATCTCCCTTGCGGGAGAAATTCGCGGCGAGGGTTCGGGCGAAGTTGCTGATAAAAATTATCAGATTACGTTGAACAATCTGGAGTTCGGGCAAAATAAACTCAAACTCAATGCCGTTTCCACGCCACAAAATTTGAGGGTTCAGGTTGAGGCTGAAAAATTTGATGCCGCGCCCATTTTGGATGACAACTCCGAGACCGCCTATGAAAAGCCGATGTCACTCACGGCAAATATTCGCAGTCTCATGATGAAGAACGGGCAGGAATTCCGGAACGTAAAAGCGTTTTTACGCTGCGCCGGAAACTTCTGTCAGGCGATGGATATTCAAGGTGTTTTGCCCGGCAAGTCTAAAGAAGAAAATAAAAACTTTTCCATTCTCACGCAGGAAAATAAAGATCAGCGCACGCTGAAGATCCGGGCGCAAAATGCCGGAGCATTTATGCGTGGCGCCGATCTTTTCAAACATATTCGCGGTGGCACACTTGAAATTGATGGCACTTCTCCACTCACGGAAGAAAAATACACAGGCACGATTGCAATGCGGGATTTCCGCGTTATAGAGGCGCCTGTGCTTGCCAAACTACTGACGCTTGGCTCACTCACGGGGATTGCGAGTGTGCTCAATGGTCAGGGCATCATGTTTGAAAAACTACGGGGCCAATTTGTGCATACGGACGATCTCTTCACACTCAAACGTTTGAAAGCATACGGCTCGTCGATTGGCATCACGGTTGAAGGAACGGCCGATACAAAAGCGGAGCAACTTCAGCTGGAAGGCACGGTAATCCCGGCCTATACGCTCAACAAAATGCTAGGTGAAGTGCCGATTATCGGCAATATCGTTGGTGAAGGAGTGTTCGCCACAAATTATAAAATCGTTGGCAGTTTTGATAACCCAGAAGTGAAAGTAAACCCGCTTTCCACACTCACACCCGGCATTATTAAAGATTTCTTCCGCGAACTCAGCAGGCTGGATGAACAACAGACTGCCAAGCGCGATTAACCGCCAAACACTTCTTTCACCTTGGAAGCTAGCTGCTTCAGCGTATAAGGCTTGGGCAGGAAATTAAACTCGCGCTCGCTGCCGTACGTTTTCATAAACGCATCTTCGCCATAACCCGAAATAAAAATCACTTTGATATTTTTACGGGTACGGAGCACTTCTTCCACCAGCGTCGGCCCATTAATGCCTGGCATTACCACATCCGTGATAATAACCTGAATTTTATCGCCATGCTCTTTCATCACTTTCAGCGCCGCTTCACCGCAATCCGCTTCCAGGACCTGATACCCTTTATTGCGTAGCGCGCGTGCGCTAAAAATACGTACAGGCGCCTCATCCTCAACCAATAAAACGGTGCCGCTGCCTGTAAGATCCGCCGTGGATTTTTCGCTTTCTTCACTCGTTTGTTCTTCCTGCGTTTCTTCCACCTGGCCTTCCGCGCGCTTAAGGAAAATACTGAACGTAGTTCCTTCACCCTCTTCACTGGCCACGTAAATATAACCACCGGTCTGCTTCACGATGCCGTATACCGTGGAAAGACCCAGCCCTGTTCCGGAACCAACTTCCTTGGTGGAAAAAAACGGCTCAAAAATTTTTCGCACGATTTCCTGCGACATCCCACAACCTGTGTCCATCATATCGATGCGTACATACGCGCCGGGCTGCAGCACTTCATCGGGATCAGCAGGTACAAACCGCGGCGCCAACTGCGCGCCGGATTCGGGAATAACCGCGTGCGATGTTTGAATTGTCAGCACACCGCCCTGCTTCATCGCATCGCGCGCATTCACGGCAAGGTTGATAATCACCTGCTCAAACTGCCCCTGATCCACCATCACTGCGCCTACATCACGCCCGTGAATCATATTAAATTCAATATTTTCACCAATCAGCCGGCGAATGAGATGCGTAAGATCGGCAAGAATATCGGTGATATTAAGGCGCTGCGGTTGCAACGTTTGCTTGCGTGAAAATGCGAGTAATTGCCGCACAAGATTCGCCGCGCGGTTAGCATTTTGTTTCACCTGCATAATATCCGCAAACGAAGGATCGCCCGCCGGATGACGCATTAAAAGCAAATCACAAAAGCCAATCATCGCCGTCAGCAGGTTGTTAAAGTCATGCGCGATACCACCCGCTAATTGCCCTACCGCCTGCATTTTTTGCGAATGCACAAAACGAAGCTCGAGATTTTTCTGCTCCGTAATATCAATCAAATGCACGATGAAGCCGGAATTTTTTCCGTCCACCATGTCAATTTTGCTTACATACAGCGAGACGCGTGTGGCCTGAGCATTATTAAGCAGCACATCCAGCGGTTTTTTGGCGTCCTCACCAGCTTTACCGGAAATCACCGCACCGAATAACGCGGTAACTTTTTCTTTCGCATCTTCATGCAACAAATCCACCAAACGCGGATGCTTTTTTAACGTTTCGCGATCGCCTACAATCTCTGCAAAAGCATGGTTATGCCGTACAATTTCGGATGTCGTGGAAAGCAACGCAACTGCCACTGGCGCTTCTTCCAAAAAGCGTAGCCAACCTGCATTAGGGTCATCAACTGCCAAAAATTCCTGCCTACGTGCAAGCGCATGCGATAGCGCCTCCTGCTTCTCGCGTTCTGTGGCTTTCGCCACACCTTGCATATCCGCCGCAAAGATCGTGCGTTGCGGCGCTTGCGTGCGGCGGCCCATAAACCACGCAATGCAGATACCGCCTACTGCCGCTAGCGCTAAACCGACATGTCCTAAATCCATAGTTCCCTCTGGGCGGGATTATACTGCAAATAGCGCGATCTTACTAATGTCGCGTTTAATGAATCGTCTGCTTTTTAAGACGATAGACGTAGCTAATAACTTCCGCCACGGCCTGATAATGTTCAAGCGGTATAGTTTCATCAATATCGACGGAAGCGAAAAGCGCCTGCGCAAGCGGCGGATTTTCAACAATAGGAATCTCGTGTTCTTCCGCAATTTCTCGGATTTTCAGCGCCACCGTATCAATACCTTTAGCAAGCACAAGCGGGGCATCCATTTTCTCTGGTTTATATGCCAGCGCGATGGCGTAGTGCGTCGGGTTGGTAATCACCACATCAGCTTCGGGCACTTTGGTGATCATGCGCTGGCGCGCGCGCTGCTGCCGTAATTGGCGCAGACGCCCTTTCACCATCGGATCCCCTTCCGTTTGCTTATATTCTTCTTTTAATTCCTGTTTGGTCATACGCAGCGATTTCATGAATTCGAAGCGCTGGTAAAGATAATCGAGCACCGATACCGCAAACATAAAAATACACGCGCCGAGCAACAACTTCAGCAACAACACCAGCAAAAATGCCATTAAATCGCTTAGATCATAAGTCGGCAACATCGCTAATTTCGGAATATAAGGCTTGATCACCACCCAGGAGATCGCCCCCACAATAACAATTTTGAGAAGCCCTTTTAAAAATTCAGCCAGCGACTTGGTGGAAAAAATACGCTTAAACCCTTGCAGCGGCGATAAGCGTTCCAGGTTTGGCGCGACCGATTCCGTCGAAAAAAGAAAACCATTCTGCAGCACACTGGAAAGAATGGCCGCAATCACCGCACCCAACGCCGGTATCATCACCAGCAGCGCCACATCTTTCAGAAGCGCAATTAAATTACGGCTTAAATTACCAGGATCCGCAGCAATCGCATCGGGCGATGCGATATATTGCATTAAAGTCTGCGCCAAATTTTTTACCAGATAGGGGGCAAACGCCGCCACAGTCAGCGTAAAAACCACCAGCATCAAAAAGCTGCTGACTTCCCTCGAAAATGCGACCTGACCCTTTTTTACGGCTTCTTCAATGCGCCGCTGTGTAGGTTCTTCGGTCTTCTGACTTTGATCTTGATCTTCTGCCACCTGCTACCCCAGCACCACAGACGCAGTGTCGCCATTCGAGGTGATAAGTCAAGGTAAGAAGGTAGGAGAGAATGCGGCCAGCTAGGCCCAAACAATGTAACGCTATTGCGTTTGCTTGGTGATAATATCTTCCATACGATGATTCACGTGATATTCGCGTTCCATACGCTGCTTCACGTCTAGCGGCGGTTCTTCACCACCCGTGCCGATTTCAATCACATCACCATAATCAGTCAGATTATAATTGCCGCGCGCTTCCGCCTGTTTGAACGGCAGATATTTGCTAGGCGGAACGGCCAAATACGCCCAAAAAGGCTGGCCATCCACTAACGTACCACGCACCAACACCATGATGGAAAGCGCCTTATCAGCTTCTTTCAGCTCATCCTCGCTGGGAATGGGTATATTCTTTGGAACTTGAAAATCGGGAGCCATAATCACTTACTAAATAGTCCTGTTTACCCTGTTAAGTCTAGTTATTTATTAGTGCCCCACGCTCCAACCGCTGGTCAGCGATTGGCCGAAAGTTTCCACAGTCTGCGCAGCTTGCGCCAGCGTCGCTACCGAGGCGGTTGTAACACCGGATTTCAGTGTGGCAAAAATCTGATTCGCATCAATACCAAGCCCAGCTTGCTGAATTTGTCTTGTAAGCTTCGCCAGATAATCACCAACCAGAATCATGATCTCGAAAATCTTGTTATACGCATCGCCGAATTTGGCTTTCACCTCTTTCCAAAGGCTTTCCAGATACGCACGAATCCCTTCTTTGCCCTGGGGAATTTTTATTTTTGGCAAAAGAATATCTTCCACACGCTTGCCGAAATCCATCAATGCGAGAAACACTTTGCGAATCGCATTCTCGGTTTTTTCTTTTTGATTAGGGCCAAGTTCATTGCCGGATTCTACATGCAGAATATAATGTTCCGTCAGTACTTCGGTGGATTCCACAAGCTGATCGGTGACATTTTCCACGAGCGAAAGCGCAAGCTTCTGGTCCGCAACTTTTTTATCCAGCACCGCTTTCACCAGATCTTCGGCGAGATCATAGAGTTTCAAAATATCCTCATAGACCTTTTCGTGTGCCTTATAATTTGTTCTTATAGCCATTGCTGCCTCCCCCGGTGGGCATAGTAGCTGTACCTTAGAAGCGTAGCATGGATTGGTTAACAAACTGTTAATACAGGGAAAATTCGCGCGTCAAGCCCCTTATCCCACTAATATATAAGGGTTTATAAACTACTCAACGGTAACCGATTTAGCCAGATTTCTTGGCTGATCTACGTCTCTGCCCAGTGAGGATGCCGCGTAATAAGCCATGAGCTGAACTGGCAGTGCGTAAAGCAAGGGTTCGACCAGCGGGTGCATTTTTGGCATTTCGAAGGATTCCGTTATCACATCGCTCAGCGCTTCGATGCCTTCTTTGTCGCTGAGGAGGATGATTTGGCCTTTGCGCGCCGCAATCTCGCGTACATTCGAGGCCGTCTTTTCAAACAGGCGGTTGCTTGGGGCCACCACCACCACCGGCATTTTCTCATCAATGATTGCGATCGTACCGTGTTTAAGCTCACCCGCTGCAATCGCCTGCGCATTGATATACGATATTTCTTTAATCTTCAGTGCACCTTCCATCGCCACAGGATACGCCGTGCCGCGGCCCGTATATAATATATCGCGCGCTTTCGCGAGACGCTTACCAATAGTGGCAAGCTGATCATGCTTGGCCAACACCTCCTCCATCAGGCTTGGTACATCAATCATGGCAAACGATGCTTGACGTATCGCCTCCTCGTCCATGGCGCCACGTGCTTTTGCCAACGCGAGCACAAACATCGCCAGTGTCATCAGCTGCGCGGTGAACGCTTTGGTGGAAGCCACGCCAATTTCCGGCCCGGCGTGAATAGGCAGCACTAAATCACTTTCACGCCCCATTGTGCTTGTTGCAACATTAAGGACAGAGGCGACAGCCTGTTTCTTGCTTTTGGCGAAACGCAGCGCAGCTAATGTATCTGCCGTTTCACCGGATTGCGAAATGCCAATCGCTACACCGCCTTTTTTCGGCAAAACCAACTCGCGATACCGAAACTCAGAAGCGATTTCCACTTCGCAGGGCACCTGTGCAAATTCTTCCAGCCAGTAACGCGCCACAGACCCGGCATAATAGGAAGTCCCACAAGCCGTAATCCAAATACGATCCATTTTTTGCGGAGATATTTTGCTTTTCGGCAGCGCAACCGCATGCGTCTTTTTATCAAAATAATGCGTGAGCACTTCTCCCGCCACGCGCGGCTGCTCAAAAATTTCTTTCAGCATATAGTGCGGAAAATTCCCTTTGCCGGTAGCCGCCGCCAGCAACGTATGCTTCACGCGCGGCCGTGCTATTTTTTTACCGGCGCTCGTATAGATAGCCACCTCGCGCGTGGTAATCTCGGCCACATCGCCATCGTTTAGATAAGTAATATCTTGCGCATCGTCGGCAAACGCCATGGCATCCGAAGCAATATAGTTTTCACGCTTACCAAAACCAATCACCAGCGGCGAACCTTGCCGCGCGGCAAACATCACCTCCGGCATTTTACGGAAAATCACCGCAATACCATATGCGCCATGCAGACGTTTCAGCGCCGCAAACAGCGCCGCCTTTGGCGCACGGTTTTGCTTCAACTCAAAATCAATAAGCTGCGTGATAACTTCACTATCTGTCTGCGAGCGAAAGGTTACGCCCTGCTTTTGTAATTCTTTTTTAAGTTCATTAAAATTTTCAATAATACCGTTATGAACGACGGCAACTTCTTCTGTGGCGTGCGGATGCGCGTTCGCTTCACTCGGCACGCCGTGTGTTGCCCAGCGCGTATGGCCGATGCCAAGCGCACTCTGCTGCTTTGCATGCTCTAGCTTCTTCTCAAGCGCGGAAAGTTTTCCTTCCGCGCGAATCACGTGAAGCGCACCATCTGCAAGCAACGCAACGCCCGCTGAATCGTAGCCGCGATATTCAAGCGTCTTAAGACCGGCGATCAATTTTTCTTTTGTCGCCGAAGAACCGATAATGCCAAATATGCCACACATAGGAAAAACTAAAATTGGTTTGAAAGGGTGTAGCAATATGATCTTGCTTTCACAATTTCTAATTCGTGTTATAATGCAGTTGTAACAAATTGTAACACGCTAGAAAAATTAGCGCTTGAAAGCGGCGAGAAAATAAGTAGAAGAGAGCGCTTAAAATTAAATAACCGTTTTAACCATGACCTACTAAAGGGAGATATCAGAAGAAGTGGCAAAACTGGGTAGTGCACGTGCAAAAAAATCGGTAGTCGCTTGGCCAAATTATAGCGAACCGGAACAAAAGCAGCAAAAAACCATCGGAATGTTTGATCAGAGTGCTGATCATTTCGTTGAAAGAAACGGCCTGAAATTCGCCGGAACACATCTAATCATAGATCTTTGGGGTGCGAAAAACGTCGATGATATCGCGTTGATGGAACGCGCCATGCGCGAGGCTGTTCAGGTTGCCGGCGCAACGCTGCTGCACATCCACTTGCATCATTTTACGCCTAATAACGGTATTTCCGGCGTAGCGGTGCTCGCGGAATCTCATATCAGTGTTCACACATGGCCGGAGCGCGGCTTTGCCGCTTTCGATATCTTCATGTGTGGCGATGCGAAGCCGCATAAGGCGATCAAAGTCCTGCGCAAGCATTTTGCTCCCACCCAGATTGTGGTGAATGAGCAGATGCGCGGCTGCACGGCTGAATAATCCGCTAAAAGTATCAGGGGGAGGATATGGCAAAGTGGTTCAGTGAAACCCTCTATGGGGGTGTGTACGCGCAGACGTTCCGTAATGACGGCACGCTGTACGAAACCAAAACCGATCATTTTCATCTTATCATCTTCAAAAATGAGCTTTTCGGCCGCGTGCTAGCATTAGATGGCATCATCCAAACCACCGAACGCGATGAATTCATTTACCACGAAATGCTGACGCATGTGCCCATTCTTGCGCATGGTAACGCCAAGCGTGTACTGATTATTGGTGGCGGCGACGGCGGTATTCTGCGTGAAGTGGCCAAACACAAAGGCGTGAAACATATCACGATGGTTGAAATCGACCAGAGCGTGGTGGAGATGTCGAAAAAATATCTGCCCAACCACTCCGCTGGCTCGTTTAACGACAAGCGTCTGAATCTAGTGTTTGCCGATGGCATCGATTTCGTCAGAAAATGTAAAGACTCGTTTGATGTCATTATCAGCGACTCCACGGACCCAATCGGCCCCGGCGAAGTGCTTTTTACCGACTCTTTCTATGCTCATTGCGCGCGTTTGCTCGGCAAAAAGGGCATTCTCGCCACGCAAAACGGTGTTGCCTTTATGCAGGGCGACGAAGTGAACCAAACACACCGCAAGCTTTCCAAACTTTTCAAAGATCCCAGCTATTATGTGATGCCGGTGCCAACTTATATCGGCGGTTTCATGACGCTCGCCTGGGGTTCGCAGGATAAATCGTATCGCAAACTACCGCTGACGACCATTCGCGCGCGGTATAAAAAATCGCGCATCAAAACGCGCTATTACACACCGGAAATCCACACCGCGTGCTTTGCGCTACCGAAGTTTATTCTTGACTTGCTCTAGGCTTTCGCGCCAATTCCAAGCATGGAAATTGTTTATCTCAACGGCACTTTTGTGCCGCGGAAAAAGGCCTTTGTCTCGATAAGCGATCGCGGGGTGCGATATGGCGATGGCGTATTTGAAACCATTCTGATTCACAAGGGCAGCTGTTACCAATGGCCGCTGCATAAAGCGCGGCTGCAAAGCGGACTCAAGGCGCTGCATATTCCGCTGGTAACAAAGCCGCTCAAAGATCAGGCGGTCACGCTCATCGATCAAAACGGCGTTGAAAGCGGCATTCTGCGCATCATGGTGACGCGCGGCGAAGGCGGCTTCGGCTACGCGCCGCCGGAAAAACCGACGCCGAATGTCATTATGGAAATCGTGCCGCGCCCAAAACCGCCCGCAGCACCCGTAACGATTGGCATCAGCACCTATCGCAAAATTCCGGCTAATGCATTGCCCGTCGCGCAGAAAACCATGCAAGCGCTGAATGCAGTGCTCGCGCGGCGCGAGGCGCAGTCGCACGGCTATTTCGAAAATCTGATGCTCACGCAGGATGGTCACTTGAGCGAATCGACCGCCGGCAATCTTTTCTGGGTCAAAAATGGCGAACTTTATACACCCGCCGATGCGTGCGATCTGCTACTCGGCACCACGCGCGCGGCGATCTTGCGCCTGGCGGCGATGAAAACCCATCAAGGCGCGTTCAAACCCGAAGCGCTGAAAGAAGCGGACGAAATTTTCCTCACCAATACAAGTTGGGGCATTTTGCCGATCGATACGGTGCATGGGCTTGGTGTGCATCTTTCACGGCGGAAAAAGCCAGTCACCGATGCGCTACACGCGCTGCTTGAAGAAGATAAAGATCACGATGCCAAGCGTTTCGCGCGGTAAATGGCGGGATCCGCTGACGCTGCTTGCCGCGGCGGACGCGCTACCGGGCGACTACGCCCTGCTCCACTCCGCGATGCCCCACGCGGCATTCGGTCGCTACTCCTACCTCGCGCTTTTTCCTAAAAAACAGATCGCGCCAAAAAATTTCGCCGCGCTCGAAAAACTCGTAAAACACGGCTTGTGGTTTGGTTACGCAAGTTACGAAGCACGTCATACTTTAGAAAATCTGCCGAAAAGCAAACCGACCGCGCTTGCCATGCCGCCTTTATGCTTCACGCAATTTGGGCTTGTCGTGCGCTTTGATCACCACGAGAAAAAAATCCGCATCACCGCCGATAGCACGGCGCAGATAAAAAAATTCGATGCGCTCACGGCAAAAAAATCTGCCGCAAAATTGCCCGCGTACAAAAAAATTACCTCCAACATGAC
>CAYPXJ010000031.1:0-18638 GCA_964414595.1 uncultured Rickettsiales bacterium | reverse complement strand
TATTGATAAACGCAATCGCCTCGTCGAGATTTTTCACAACTTTGATCGAAAGAATCGCGTCCAAATATTCCGTATCCCAATCTTTTTCGGTGGCGGGAATCACATCGCCGACAATCTTCTGTACTTCATTATCGCCGCGAATTTCACAGCCTTCGGCGCGTAGTGCGGCAATCGCCTCGGGCAGAAAATCTTTCGCGATCGCCTGATCAATCACGGCAGTTTCGGTGGAGCCGCAAATACCGCAGCGGCGCATTTTCGCATTCACCAGAATGTCGATCGCCTTTTTCTTCTCAGCCTTCGCGTGAATATAAGTATGGCACAGCCCGTCAAGATGTTTAATCACCGGGATGCGGCTTTCGGCCAGCACGCGCTCAATCAGGCCGCGGCCGCCGCGCGGCACGATAATATCTATGTATTTTTCCATCGTCAGCATTTCGCCGACCGCCGCGCGATCCGCAGTAGGGACAGACTGAATCGCGTCCACTGGTAAACCGGCTGCTTTCAAGCCTTCCTGCAGGCAGGTGAGAATCGCCGCCGAGGAATGGAAGCTTTCCGAACCACCGCGCAAAATCGCCGCATTGCCGGATTTCAAGCAAAGCGCGCCGGCGTCAGCGGTCACGTTCGGCCGCGATTCGTAAATCACGCCAATCACGCCGAGCGGCACGGAAATCCGCGCGATATTGAGTCCGTTCGGGCGCGTCCATTCCGCCAGCGTTTTGCCAACTGGGTCGGGTAGCTCTGCGATCGCTTCTAAACCCGCGGCCATCGATTCGATGCGTTTTTCATTGAGCTCCAGACGATCGAGCAATGCGCCGGAAATGCCATTTTGCTTTGCAAGCGCGGTATCTTTTGCATTCTCGGCGAGAATTTTCGCCGTTTGCGCGCGCAGCGATTTCGCCGCTGCTTTCAGCGCATTATTTTTTGCTTCCGTCGAGGCATGGCTTAATGTCAGCGCCGCTTTTTTGGCGCGCTCGCCCAGGGCCTGCATCTGGCTTTTGATATCGTCTTTGCTCATCGTATTTGCCTTTGTCATGCGCGGTTTCTAGCAGATTTGCGCGGGATCAGCAATATTTGGCGCATACGCTTCGCGTATTGCGCTGAACAATCATGCCCCCGGCGGTGGGTTTTTTGCCTTGCGTTTCAGAAGCCCGCGCAAATCGCCCAGGCCGAAAATACCGGTGACCTGCAATATCAGGAAATATATCAGTTTTGCCACCGCAATCAGGCCAAAAACATAGAGATATTTACCGAAATGCAGCGCGAGAATCGTTTCGCGCACCGTTTCATTCGCCGCGAAAACAATCAGGCCGACAGCCAAACTCGCCAGGAAAATAATCCCCACCTGTCGTTTCGTTTTCGGCAGAATTTTTATGAGTTTTCGGCGGCGCAACACCCATGCGAGCAGCCCGACATTCACCCAGCCGGAAATCGACGTCGCGCAGGCGATACCACTATGGCCGTACAGCCCAATGCGCGGGAAAAGATGCATAAAAGAAAGCGCGAACACCGCATTCACAATTAGACAAACGGCGGCCGTTTTCACCGGTGTGGCCGTATCTTTTTGCGCGTAAAATTGCGGCACCAGCACTTTCACGAGCACAAACGCGGGAAGTCCCAGCGCGAAAAACGCCAGCGCCTGCGCTGCGGCGTGCGAATCTTTAGCGACAAATTCGCCGCGCTCGAACAGCACCATCATAATATCCTGGCCGATGAATAAAAACGCCACCGCCGCGGGCAGCGTAAATAGCAGGCTGATGAATACAGCTTTGTTGAAAGTCGCAATCGCGTCGTTGAAACGCTTCTCGCGAATTTCGCGCGAAAGGAGCGGCAGAATCGCCGTACCCACCGCGATGCCAATCACGCCGAGCGGCAGTTGATATAAACGATCCGCATAATATAAATACGAAACCGCGCCGGGAATCAGCGTCGCAATCAGCGTATCGATCCAGACGTTAATCTGAAACACGCCCGCGCCAATAATGCCCGGAATCATCAGGCGGAACGCCTTGAACACCTGGTTATCTTTTTTAGGCAGGCGAAGTGGCATCGCGATATTATTTTTGCGGCACGCGATATAGAGCCACGCGAATTGGCCGATGCCTGAAAGGAAAACGCCAATCGCCAGCGCGTGCGCGGGCGTCGCCGTATAATGTTGCAGGCCGTAAAGAGAAGCGACCATCACCAGATTGAGCAGAATCGGCGTCGCCGCGGCGGAGGCGAATTTGTTGAAACTATTCAGCACGCCGCCAAGCAAGGATACAAGCGATACGAACATCAGATAGGGAAAGGTGATGCGCGCGAGATCAACGGCGAGCGCAAGCTGCTCCGGGTTTTTATTAAAGCCGGGCGCCAGCACCATCATCACCGGCATCATGAAAATCTGCATCAGGATTTGAAATATCAGCAGGATAAAAAACATCCAGGCGAACATGCTGGCGGCGAATTTTAGCGCCTTTTCCTTGCCTTCGTCGGAAAGAATATAGGAAAAGCTCGGCACAAACGCCGCGCTGAATGCGCCCTCGGCAAAAAGATGGCGGAAGAAATTCGGCAGTTTGAAGGCGACGAAAAATGTATCGGCGAGATGGCCTGCGCCGAGCACCGCCGCGATGGCGATATCGCGAATGAAACCGGCGATGCGGGAGAGGAGGGTGATGCCTCCGATAGTGAAAACAGAACGGCCGAGGGACATGAGAAATGTTGTGCCACAGCTCGCGGGCGAATGCTAGCGCGTATGCTTAAATTTTTACTCCAATATTAAGTAATTGTTTCTTTGGATCCCAGCCGGGAGGTGGTAGTGTGCGCCCTTTATCCCATACAGCACCATTCTGAATCCATTTTTGTTGCCATTGTTCGTAGTTATATCCTTGATCTAAATCTGTGTAGCCAAATTGAAAATCACAGGATGGACAAATCTCAAAAGAAAGTTCATGAGGATCTTCTTTTAAGTTAGGATATCCACAGCATGGGCAAGTATAGGGCATTCTATATTTTGATGCCGATGTTGAGTAATTGCTTTTTCGGATCCCAGCCCAGAGGAGGCGAAGTATAATTTTTATCCCAGATCATGCCTTCTCTTATCCATTTTAGTCTCCAGGTTTCAAAATTATAACCTTCGTCGTCATCCGTTTTGCCGTACTGAAAACTACAAGAAGGGCATATATCATATGAGGGCTCTTTATTCTCTCGATATGGTGTTCTATCAAGATTTGCATAGCCACATACTGGACAGACATAGTTCATAAATCCCCTTTCTTATTCATACGGTAATTTATTGGTAGGATGAAAAATATCAAGATCGCCGCCTATATTTCCTGCTCCACTTACTCTCCCACCGCCGCCTCCGGAAGAAGGTTTCGGTAAAGATTCAGGTGTAGGATTAACAATTTTTCCGCCATTATTTACCACTTTTTGTACTTCACGCTGATAGTAAGTAGGGCTAGTTGGCTTGTAAAATGTTTCGGTTTTGCCTTCAGGATTATATACACCGAATGTGTTAGTTTTAGGGTCATATACTTTTGTATAGCCATCTTGAGTTCTTACCGACGGCAGTTTTTCTATTTCTGCGCGATTACGAAAATCCTGATCTTGCTTCGAATATTCTTGAGGTGATGGATAATTAAAATCTTTTCCATGGCTTTCATAATGACGATTAAATTTGTCCGGATTTGCCCAGGTATCAGGGACGTTTCCCGGCAATTTATCCCCGCCATCGCCGCCCGTAAATACATCCTGTGCATCACCACCCGAGATCGTATCCGGGAATTCTGCATCCGGAAATCCAAAATCCGAGAGGGAAGGAATCGCATCACTGATCAGATCGCCCAGCCCGCTGATAATATCTGTGATAGGCGCCAGAATCGCGGGCAGGATGCCGAATAGATCGGAAATAGAAGGAAGTAGCGAGCGCAGATCGTCTTCATCCACGCCATCTTTCAGAATATTTATCAAATCTTCGATTTTATCGAAGTTGGGAAGGCCGGGAATAGAACCTGGACCGATTGGCGGCGTAGTGTGCGTGGATTCAGGATACTCGGCCACCAGCGATCCGAGTATGCCACCACCACCTCCGCCGCTTGTCCATTGACCGCCCGTAGAATTGCCGGCGGGGACGCGCGGTTGGCTGGGGTTATAGCCGGCTTTTAATTCATCGTGCAAAAGCCGCGCTTGGTACAGTACATGCCAATGCGCAACATCTGCGAGCACTTTGTAGGATTGTAATTTTAGCGATTGTTCTGTGTACATGCGGCAAGCCTAGCCGCAATCAAAAAGTCCGGAAGGGGGAATTAATGTCATTCCGGCGAAGGCCGGAATCCACGCTTCTCGTAGACCCCGGCCTGCGCCGGGGTGACGGGTTTGGGGAAAGTCATCGACTTTCCCCATTCCGTGCTATTAGAAAAATGAAAAAATTGTCGTCAATAAAGCGCATAGTGCCCAAAGACTGATTTCAAAAGAAAAATTTTTATATGTGATTTTCATACAGCCAAGTTCCAATTCATATGGTGAAAACTTAGCCATCCAAATCTGCCTGTTTAAAGAGAAGGCGAACTCGCTGTCCTTTAAGGTAGACGACACCGCTGCCAGTTTTAAGAGTGGCGAGCTCTCTGCGTTTTTAAGCGCGCGACCGCAAGGATAGCTATTTGCATTATAGTCGAAATTGAAAAAAACTCAATTATTTCGTAAATTTTTTCACCGCTTTTTCCATCACGTCGATGAGGAGTTTTATTTCCGGTTCGCTGATCGTAAAGCTCGGCATCAGATATAGCACATTGCCGAATGGCCTGAGCCACGCGCCTTGTTCAATAAAAAATTCGCGCATCGCGAAAATCGTGTTCCAGTCGATTTCCTTAAATTCCACCACGCCGATCGCGCCTTTCACGCGT
Source organism: uncultured Rickettsiales bacterium (assembly GCA_964414595.1). Classification (GTDB taxonomy): domain Bacteria; phylum Pseudomonadota; class Alphaproteobacteria; order Rickettsiales; family CAIJLX01; genus CAYPXJ01. Next base: position 13,758 of record CAYPXJ010000031.1, on the reverse strand, counting down.
ACGTCGGCGATATTCGGCAGCTCATGAAAACGCTGCATTTCCTTATGCATCAGCGTTTCCAGCGCGGCGACTTGGTCGAGCCGCGGTTCTTTTTCAAACAAATCGAGCGACGCATTCGCCGCCGCACAGGCGAGGGCATTGCCCATATAGGTCGGCCCGTGCATCAGCGCTTTTTCCAGTGAGTCACCGAGAAACGCGGCGAAAATTTCTTCGCTGGCGAGTGTCGCGGCGAGCGACATTGCACCGCCGGTCAATGCTTTGCCGATGCACATTACATCAGGCGTGATGCCCGCTTCCTGACAGGCGAACATCATGCCGGTGCGGCCGAAGCCGGTGGCGATTTCGTCGGCGATGAACAGCGTGTGATGCGCTTTGCAGAGGCGGTGAATTTCCGCCACCATATCCGGCCCGTGAAAGCGCATGCCGCCCGCGCCTTGCAGCAGCGGCTCTAAAAATACGCCCGCGATATGTTTGCTTTCGGCCTTGAGCAGGCTTTCAAATTCGGCTAACGCGTATTCATCACGCGGTAAGGGCACCACGTATTGCATCGGCATGTAACCGGCGTACACTTGGTGCATGCGATCGGGGTCGGAAATCGACATCGCGCCCATTGTATCGCCGTGATAACTATGCTGAAAACTCAAGAAGCGCGTTTTGTTTTTTACGCCCTGATTGCGCCAATAGTGCACGGCGATTTTCATCGCCACTTCCACCGCGACCGAGCCGGAATCGCTGAAAAATACGCGCGGCAGATTGGTGAGTTTCGCCAGGCGCGCGGCGAGCGTATAGGCCGGTTCGTTAGCGAGCCCGGCGAACATCACATGCGGTAATTTTTCCGCCTGATTTTGCATCGCCTTCACAATATGCGGGTGCTGATACCCATGGCACGCGCTCCACCAGGAAGCGATGCCGTCAACCAGTTCGCGCCCGTCTTCCAAAATAATTTTCGCACCTTTGGTGGATTTCACCGGCAGCGGCGTGGGCGCCGTTTGCATCTGCGCATAGGGCAACCATACATGCGGCGCGCTTTCATCCAACCAATGGGGGAATTTTTTAGACATGATATTTACGCCGCGGCGGCGATGCCTAGTTTCTCGAATAATTGTTTATCCTGATTTTCGCGCGGGTTCGGCGTAGTGAGTAATTTTTCGCCGTAAAAAATCGAATTCGCCCCGGCGAGGAAACAGAGTGCCTGCATCTCCGTGCTCATTTCTTCGCGCCCTGCCGAAAGCCGCACTTGCGACTTAGGCATCAGCAGCCGCGCGACCGCAATCGTGCGAATAAATTCGAGGTGATCGAATTTTTCTGTGCCCGTTAGGGGCGTACCTTCCACCTGCACAAGCATATTGAGCGGCACGCTTTCCGGATGTTCTTTCATATTCGCAAGCGTGATGAGCATTTTGGCGCGGTCATCGCGTGATTCCCCCATGCCGAGAATTCCGCCGCAACATACTTTCATCCCCGCGCTACGCACGCGCTCCAGCGTTTCCAGCCGGTCCTGATAGGTACGTGTGGTGATAATTTCGTGGTAGAAATCCTCCGACGTATCGAGATTGTGATTATAATAATCTAAACCCGCATTTTTCAGCGTTTCGGCCTGCGTATCGGTGAGCATGCCAAGCGTCATGCAGGTTTCGAGCCCCAATTCCTTCACGCCCTCAACCATCGCGGCGAGCTTCGGCATATCGCGATCCTTCGGGTTGCGCCACGCTGCGCCCATGCAGAAGCGTGAAGCCCCGGCATCCTTGGCTTTTTGCGCCGCGTCGAGCACCGTATCGAGCGCCATCAACTTGTCGGCCTTCACAAATGTATCGAAATGCGCGCTTTGCGGGCAATATTTGCAATCTTCCGGGCAGCCGCCGGTTTTGATAGAAAGCAGCGAGGATATCTGTACCGCGTTCGGGTCATGGTGCGTGCGGTGGCAAGATTGCGCCGCGAACAGGAGGTCGTTGAAGGGCTGCTCAAAAAGCGCTATGACTTCTTCTAGCGACCAATCGTGGCGGGATGTTTGCATGGTTGGTACCTCTCGTGAGTCCGGGCCTTATAGCATAAGAAGATGAAGAATGACCATAGTTAGGATAAAAAGCCCCAAAAATAATACACTCACGGATTTTGCTGAGGAGAAGCTTGCCGCGCTGGCGGAGGCGGGCCGCCGTCGCGTTCTCCATGAGACGGCAACACTGGATGGTGTTTCGGTGAGTCGGAATGGCAAAAACTATATTAATTTCAGCAGCAATGATTATCTCGGCCTGGCAGGAGATGCGCGTATCGTCGCGGCGGCGGAAGCGGGCCTTAAAGAACTGGGCGCAGGGGCTTCGCGTTTGGTAACCGGCAACCATCTTTATTATCGCGATCTGGAGAGCCGACTTTCTACCTATCTGCATCGCGAAGCGGCGTTGGTGTGCGGCAGTGGGTATCTGGCCAATGTCGGGGTGATTCCCGCGCTGGTCGGAAAGGGTGATCTTATCCTCGGCGATAAGCTCATGCATGCGTGTTTGATCGACGGGGCACGTTTGTCAGATGCGAGCTTCCATCGCTATCGCCATAACGATATGGATTCGTTGGCAACGCTTCTTAAAAAACACCGTGCCGATCACCGCCATTGTCTGATTCTCACCGAGTCCATATTCAGCATGGATGGTGATAAAGCTAATATCAAAGAAATCAAAAGTTTATGTGACAGATTTAATGCGTGGTTATTGGTGGATCATGCGCATGGTTTGGGTGTGATGGAAACGCCAAGCGAGCCTGATATTCTGGTAGGGACTTTATCCAAATCCGCCGGGGCCTATGGTGGGTATGTTGCTGGCAGCAACACATTAATGGAATACCTCAAAACGGCGACGCGCAGCATGATGTTTTCTACCGCGCTGCCACCTACCGTTATTGCCGGTGCGGCGAAGGCGATAAAGGTGATGTCCGAAGAGACGTGGCGGAGTGAAAACGCGCTCGCCAATGCGCGGTACTTTTCTTCCCTCATGAAACTGCCGAAACCGGAGAGCACGATCGTGCCTATTATCCTCGGTAGCGAGCAGTTGGCGCTCGCAGCTGCCGCCTATCTGGAAGAGCAGGGAATTTTATGCGTGGCGATTCGTCCGCCGACCGTGCCGGAAGGTACGTCGCGCCTGCGCATCAGCTTCTCGGCTTTGCATACGAAAGAACATAGCGAAAAACTGGCGCAGGCAGTTCAGACATTCCTTTCGAAAGCGCAGGTGGCATGCGCATCGTAACGTTAAGCGGCTGGGGTACAAAGCAGGACGCGCTGAAACACGCGATTCCGCCGGGTTTTGTCGCCACGCCGATTTCTTATGCCGCGTGCAACGGCTTTGACGAGCTCCGCTCGGTGCTGGATGAGCATCGCTATACCGATATCGCCATGGGTTGGAGTCTGGGTGCGCAACTCATTGCGCGCGCCGTGGCGGAAAATGTATTGCAGCCGAAAATGGTGGTGCTGATTGCGCCGCCTTACCAATATGTGAATGGTGGCGATGTGCGTTGCGGGATGTCTTCCCTGATGTTCAAAACTTTTCGCGCAACCTATCATACCATGCCGAAAATGGCGCTTAAGCAACTGGCGGTGCTAACGGCAAAAGCCAGCAAACGCGCGCGCGCTATTTTGGATATCATGGATGATAACCCGGAACATTTCGAGGCTTGGGGTAATTGGCTGGAATATTTAGGCCGATTTTCCTGTAATCATCTTGACTTTTCTGAATTTCCAGCCACTCTGATTGTCCGCGGTGCGATGGATCATGTCACTCCGCCCAAGCAATCACAACTTTTCGCAGATAAGATTGCTCGGTCGAAGCTGGTGACATTCAATGAAGCCGGTCACGCGCCGCAGATGGTCGATCAGCCACTATTTCATAAACTGGTGAGGGAAACATGGGAGCAGCTGTAACAATGCCGAATCTGACAACGGTCGGCCAACCGGTACCGCCATCGACATTTCGTCGCCGTGTGCGCCGCGATTTTACGCGCGCTTCCGAAACCTACGCGTATTACGGTGATTTCCAGCTTTTCGCCGCCGAAAATCTTTTCCGCCATATGGTGAAAATTGTCGAGCCGGGCGCAAAACTCGTCGATTTAGGTTCCGGCACCGGCAATTTGTGGGTGCTGCAAGAGCGCCATCGTCAATCTTTCCCTACCGTAGCACTAGATATTTCCGGCGGGATGTGCCGAAAGTCGCGCGCGGCGGGTGCAGAGCAAATTATTCAGGCCGATATTCAGGATATGCCTCTGCGTGATGCAAGCATGGATGTTGCATTTTCTTCGCTCGCGCTGCAATGGGTGCCGGATTGGAAAAAAGCCTTCTCTGAAATTCGCCGTGTGCTCAAAACAGGCGGTATACTTTGCCTTACTTCGCTGGGGCAGGATACCCTTGTCGAACTGCGCGAAAGTCTTCAGAAGGCCGGGCCGTATATGCCGCTTCTTCCCTTCCGTGCGCTATCAGATCTCGTAACGGTATTGATGCAGCATGGTTTTCAAATCATTGATAAGAAGCAGAAATCGCATGTGCGTTATTATTCTTCACCCAAGCATGTGTTTGAAATGCTAAAGGGTTTGGGCTCCACGCATAAAGGCTGGTCCACCACGAAACATATGAAGGGCAAAGATTGGCTCAAACGCGTGGAAAGCACCTACGCGCAGGATTTCGGTACAGAAGGCGGTGTGCCGGTGACGTGGGAACTGCACGAAATTATCGCGCGAAAATTCTGATTACCCCTAACACGTAGCGCATGACCAAATCTTTTTTTGTTACGGCGACCGGTACGGATATCGGGAAGACGCTGGCAACTGCGGCGCTGGTGCATCAACTGCGTGCATCAAAAAAAACGGTTACAGCAGTCAAGCCAATCGCGTGCGGAGAGCCGCAGGATACAAAAATTCTGATGCAGGCTTTGGGTGAAAAGGATTTTCAAAAAATTTCACCTTTTCATTTTAAGGAGCCGATTTCACCGCATCTTGCTGCCGCGCGTGAAAAGAAAAAAATTAGCCTGCGTGAGGTGGTGAAGGCGAGTCAGCCAAACCAAAAAACCGACTATCATTTTATCGAAGGTGTGGGTGGCATGATGGTGCCGCTTACCGAAAAAGAGACGGTGCTGGATTGGATAAAGGCTACAAAATACCCCGTGATTTTAGTTGCCGGAACCTATCTGGGTTCGTTCAATCACACGCTGATGAGCATCAAAATTTTAGAAAAAGAAAAAATAAAACTACGTGCCGTTATCATTTCGGAATCTACAGAAAGTGCGGCGTCGCGTGATGAAATGATAAACACGATAAAAGCGCATACGCGCGCGCAATGCCTTTATATTCCACGTATTAAAAAACGCCCGGCATGGAAATACGCGCCGGATTTACTTTCCGTTTTGTAACGCTTTTGCGAATTTTTTTACCGCCGCACCGGGCCCTTGTGGGTCTTCCCAGATGGCGGAAATCATCGCCACAAAATCGGCGCCTGCTTCGGCGAGCACGCCGCAATTTTCCGGCGTAATACCGCCGATGGCAACGCACGGAACTGTCGTTAGCTGACTCCAGGTGGTGAGCAATTCTTTTTCCGGCCGAGCGGTCGCAGATTTATTTTTAGTGGGATAAAACGCGCCGAACGAAACGTAATCGACGCCTGCCTCTGCGGCGATCATCGCGATGTGATACGAACCTTTGCAACTCACCCCGAGCATTTTTTTGCCGAATTTTTTGCGTACTTCGGCAACTTTTTCGGCTTCATGACCGCCTTCATTGGGGCCGATATGCAAACCATCTGCATGTAATTTTTCGGCAAGTGCCAGACTATCATTCATGATAAAAGGCACTTCGTAATCGCTGCAGATTTTTCGGATATCACGCCCTAAGAGCATCATATCTTGCTCGGCCATATCTTTCAGGCGTAACTGGAAAACAAAACGATCCTCAAAATAGGGGATATCGCGGGCGGCGGTAAACGCTTCTATCAGTTGCGATGAAAAAACTTTCAATTCAAATTGCGGCGGAGAAATAATATAGAGGCCGCAGTTTTTTTCGAGGTCGGTCACGCTTTGCCTTGATAAATTTCAATAAGCGTTCTGAGCAGTGCGAGCGCTTCATCACGCGGACGCTGGAACGTATTGCGACCGATGATCGAACCGTTGCCGCCGCCATCGCGAATCGCGCGCGCTTCGTTGTAAATATCGTCTTCACCTTTGCCCGCGCCGCCGGAGAATACGACCACACGCTTGCCATTAAAGCACGCTTGGGTCACATGGCGAATGCGCTCGGCAAGGGTGCCGACAGGGATTTTATGCTTGTCGTAGACTTTTTTCGCTTCGTCTTGTTCCAGCGCATCTGTCGGCGGTTTCACCTTAATGATATGCGCGCCAAGAAGCGCAGCCATATGCGCTGCGTAGGCGCATACATCCATCGCCGTTTCGCCGGTTTTGGAAACGCCCGCGCCGCGCGGATACGACCACATCACGACAGCGAGGCCGTGCGCTTTTGCTTCAAGCGTCATCTCACGAATTTCATTCATCATATTATAGGTATCGTGCGAACCGGGATAAATTGTGAAGCCGATCGCTGAACAGCCAAGACGCAGCGCATCTTCCACTGAACCTGTCACCGCTTGATTCGGCGACTGATCTTTGGGAGCGAGTGAGTTCGCGCTATTCACTTTCAGAATGAGTGGAATTTCGCTCGGGTGGCTTCCTGCGCTTACTTCCAGCATGCCAAGCGGTGCCGCGTATGCGTTGAGGCCTGCTTCCACCGCAAGTTCCAAATGGTAATCTGGATCGTATGCCGCGGGGTTCGGCGCGAAGCTGCGCGCCGGTCCATGTTCGAAGCCCTGATCCACTGGGAGAATCACCATTTTGCCAGTGCCACCAAGTTTACCGTGCATCAGAATGCGCGCGAGGTTTGCTTTGGTGCCGGGATTATCGCTAGGGTAATGATCCAGAATTTTTTTAACTTTTTGCGTAAGTTTCATAAGGCCTCCGTTAACGTGTCGAATGGGTTGCGTGGACGTAAAGTGCAGAAATACCAGGAAGATCTTTGCCTTCCAGCCATTCCAAAAACGCGCCGCCCGCGGTAGAAATGTAGGTGAAATTTTGTGTAAGACCCGCGTTGCCTATCGCTGCGATCACATCGCCACCGCCGGCAACGCTGGTAAGTTTTCCGGCATGGGTGAGGGAACCAATCATACGTGCAACGCTTGCCGTGCCGATATCAAACGGCGGGAATTCGAATGCGCCGAGAGGGCCATTCCACACCAATGTTTTGGCCTGCATTAGATGCAGATTAATTTCGGTTACAGTTTGCGGGCCAATATCCAGCACTTTATCTTTCGCACCAATTTTATTTTTGGAAACAACGCGGCAAGGCGCGTGGGATTTTAATTCTTCGCTTACTACGACATCCGAAGGTAATACAATGCTGCATTGCTGCGCTTCTGCCTTTTGGCGAATTTCTTTGGCCTTGCTTACATAATCCTTTTCGTAAAGCGATGCGCCGATATTCACACCCTCTGCTGCCAGGAATGTATTGGCCATGCCGCCGCCGATGATAATAAAATCCGCTTTTTCGATGAGCGAGGAAAGCAATTCGATTTTCGTGGAAACTTTGGAGCCGCCGACAATCGCGCCGAAAGGTTTTGCCGGTGCTAAGAAAATTTTGCCCAGTTCGCTGATTTCTTCTTCAAGGCTTAAACCGGCGTAGGAGGGCAGGTAATGCGTGATACCTTCCACAGAAGCATGCGCGCGGTGGGAGCTTGAAAACGCATCATTCACAAACAGATCGCCGAGCGCGGCGAGGGCTTTCGAAAAATCTAATTCATTTTTTTCTTCGCCACCATGAAAACGCACATTTTCACACAGCAATACTTCCCCGTTTTGTAAAGCGGCCACGGCTTTTTCTGCTTCCTGGCCTATGCAATCCACCGCGAATTTTACGCTCTCACCTAGTGCTGCGGAAAGCGCATCCGCAATGGGAGCAAGCGAATAATCGTGATTGTAACTGCCTTTGGGACGGCCGAAATGCGAAAGTAAAATCACTTTCGCATTTTTCTTTTGGAGCAAACGAATCGTGGAAAGCACGCGATCAATGCGCGTCGTGTCGATTACCTTGCCATGTGCCATCGGCACATTAAGATCCACCCGCACGACAACCCGTTTACCGGTCACATCCGGCAGATTAGCGAGAGTAGGCAAAGTGCCGTGAGTGGTAGGTGTAATCACGCGTGCTGCTGCCTTCATTTTTTATTTTGCCGTGGCCAATTTCGCCGTCAAATCCAACATACGCAGCGAAAACGCCCATTCATTATCATACCACGCCGCCACGCGCGCCATCTTTTCACCCACAATATAGGTTTGCAGCGCGTCGTACACGCAGCTTGCGGAAGAATGATTAAAATCCACGGAAACAAGCGGAGCCTTGGAAACTTCCAGCACGCCTTTCATGGCGCCGTTTGCGGCTTTTTCCATGGCAGCGGTAATGGCTTCGGCGGTGATAGATTTCGGCGTATCAATCACGAGATCGACCATCGAAACATTCGGCGTCGGCACGCGAATCGCCACGCCGTGCAGCTTGCCTTTGAGTTCTGGAATCACCAGGCCTAATGCTTTTGCCGCACCCGTGGAAGTCGGCACCATCGAAAGCCCTGCGGCGCGTGCGCGGCGCATATCTTTATGGCTGCCATCATGAATATTTTGATCGCCCGTGTACGCATGAATCGTGGTCATGAAACCGCGCTCGATGCCAAAATTATCGAGCAGCACTTTGGTGAGTGGCGCGAGGCAATTCGTCGTACAGGAACCGACGGAAATAATGCGATGCTCCGGTTTCAGCGCACCATCATTCACGCCGACAACAACGGTGATATCCGCATCGGCGGAAGGGGCGGAGATGAGCACTTTTTTTGCACCTTGCGCGATATGTTTCTCCGCGCCGGCTTTGTCGGTAAATTTGCCGGTGCATTCCAGCACGATATCAACACCAAGCTTTTTCCAATCCAATTTTTCCGGCTCGCGCTCACGCAGCAACTGCATTTTTTTGCCGCCGATGGAGAGCGAATCTTTATCTGCGGCAACTTCGCCTTTAAACGTGCCGTGCACGGAATCGTATTTGATGAGATGTGCGTGCAAATCCGGTTCCGCCGGGCCGTTCACGGCGACGATATCGAACTCTTTGCGCGGCGATTCCGCATAGGCGCGCAGTACGCAGCGACCAATTCGACCCAGACCGTTAATGGCAACTTTTACGCTCATTCATTTACCCAGCTTTTCCGAAATTTTTTTCACTATATTTTCCGCCGTGATGCCGAAATGTTTATAAAGATCTTTCGCCGGAGCGCTCGCGCCGAAGCCTGGCATACCGACGAAAATTCCATCACTGCCGATCCATTTTTCCCAACCCATCGGCCCGGCGGCTTCCACGGCGAGTTTAATTTTCCCGCGCAGGACGCTCGCCTGATATTCTTTCGATTGTTTGGCGAATAATTCCCATGAAGGCATCGAAACGACATCCGCCTGAATATTTTTTTCTGCGAGCGATTTTTGCGCTTCGACGGCAAGGCTGACTTCCGAACCCGTGGCGATAATCGTTGCATCCGGCTTTTCGGCCTTACGCAAAATATACGCGCCTTTGCGCGAAAGATTTTCCGCACTCGCATCGCGCAGTAGCGGCAAACCCTGACGCGTCAGCGCGAGAATCGACGGTGTATTTGCATCCTCGAGCGCAATTTCCCAACATTCAGCGGTCTCAATCGCATCTGCCGGACGCAGTACATAGAGATTTGGAATCGCACGCAATGCCGCGAGATGCTCAACCGGCTGGTGCGTCGGGCCGTCTTCGCCGAGGCCGATCGAATCATGCGTCATCACGTAAATCGTGCGCACGCCCATCAGCGCGGAGAGGCGAATTGCCGGACGGCAATAATCGGTAAATACGAGGAACGTGCCGCCATACGGAATCAAGCCGCCATGCAATGCAATGCCGTTCATCGCGGCGGCCATACCGTGTTCGCGCACGCCGTAATGGATATAACGACCGGTGAGATTTTTCGCCGAAACGATGCTCTGCGATTTTGTTTTCGTGTTGTTCGAGCCGGTCAAATCCGCCGAGCCGCCGAGCAATTCCGGCAATTTTTGCGTGAGTATTTCCAGCGTATTTCCAGAAGATTGACGCGTCGCAAGTGCAGCGGGATTTGCCACGAATTGTTTTTTTACTTCGGCGATGGCCGCGTGTAGATCGCCAGAAAGTTTGCCGCTAGCGCGTGTGTGAAAATCGCTCCGCTTCGCGGTGCGATCTTTCCAGGCTTTGTATTCTTGCGTGCTGCGCGCGCCGGCTTTTTTCCACCACGCAAGAATATCGCTGGGAATTTCAAACGGCGCGTGGCTCCAGCCGAGCTTCGTGCGTGTGCCGGTGATTTCTTCTTTGCCGAGCGGTGAACCGTGCGAACTGGATTTGCCTGCTTTCGTTGGTGCGCCGTAAGCAATCGTCGTTTTGCAGGCGATGAGCGTGGGTTTATCGGAATTCTGTGCGGCAGTGAGGGCCTTACGAATCGCAGCGAAATCATGGCCGTCGATCGTTTGCGTATTCCAGCCGCTTGCTTCGAAACGCTTTTGCGTATTTTCGGAAATGGCGAGGTCGGTCGGGCCATCGATACAAATCGAATTATCGTCCCAGAGTACGATAAGTTTGTTGAGTTTCAAATGCCCGGCGAGGGAAACCGCTTCCTGGCTGATACCTTCCATCAAACAGCCGTCGCCGGCGATGACGTATGTATGATGATTCACTGTATCTTTGCCGAACTCTGCGGCAAGCATTGCTTCGGCAAGCGCCATGCCGACCGAATTCGCCAGACCCTGGCCGAGCGGACCGGTCGTCGTTTCGATACCGGCGGCGTGGCCGTATTCCGGGTGACCGGCGGTTTTCGCGCCGAGCTGGCGGAAACGTTTGATTTCCTCGAGCGTAATATCTTTATAGCCGGTGAGGTAGAGCAGCGCATAAAGCAGCATCGAACCGTGACCGGCGGAAAGAATAAAACGGTCGCGATCCGCCCACGCGGGATCTTCAGGGTTGTATTTCAGGAATTCGGAAAACAGGACGGTGGCGACATCGGCCATGCCCATCGGCATGCCAGGATGGCCGGAATTGGCGGCTTCCACCGCGTCCATAGAGAGGGCGCGAATCGCATTCGCATAGACGCGCAAATCGTTCGTTGTTTCGGGCACAGGCAAGGTCGAGGTTTTGGCTGCGGACATAGCGAAGCCTGTATAGGCTATAAGCGCCCGAAAGACAATGGAAATCTAGCGATATAAAGCGCGATATTTCGCAATGGTTTGCAAGCCGATTTTTATGTTGGGAATAACCCTTAGGTTCTTCAGCTGATGAAAAACGCAGAGATCCATCGTTACTTTTTTGCAGGAATGATGCAGAAGGGCGCGGACAATTTCCTGATATTCCTTTTCGCGCTCGGCGCGCCAGGTTGGGTCGTCCAGACGTGCGGGAAAATCTTCGATGGTGCTATGGGCGCTGCGCGGGGCGGCGGCGCCCCATTTAAGGGTATAGAGCCAACGCAAATAAAGTCCCGCGCCGTGTTCTTCGTCGGTGAAATGGCCGCGTTGCCATAGCAGATCAAGCGGTTCAAACGTTTCAGAAAGCGCACGTTTTGCACGCAATTCGGCTGTACCTGTATCGGTTTCGGGGGAGGCGGATTTCGGCCTGCCGCGTTTGCTAGAAAAACCCATTATTTGCGCCCCGAAATTGTGGTTTTGCGCCATGTGCAGCCGCGTCCTAATGCTTGTTTCGCGCCTGTTTTGACATATTCAGGATTGAGCCGTGCCAAACTGCACACGGCGTAAAAATCATCGCTGATGCCCGAGAGCCAGGCTATCGCTTCCGCTTTTGCTTTGCGGGCGTCGTCTTTTTGCGAATCGCTGCCGGCATCCATCAGGGCTTGCGTAATCACGCCGCGCCAGAGGGCAACCTCGCCATGCAACCTATGGTTGTTATTCGCGTCTTCGCGCAAGGATTTTTCGTGCGCGTCAGATTTATCCTTTTTTTGAGACTGTGGGTTTGGAGAAAAAATGGGTGAAGCACTATCGCTTTTATACTCTAGGTGAAGCAAGGCTGGTTTGCATTCCAGAGCAAAAGCGGGTGTCATAATTACCTCCATAAGTTGCACCAATAAGTTGAATTAAGGCTTAGTAGGAATCATGGTAGCGGGCAATCAAAATTTCGGAAGTATCCGAAGAAAATATTTTTGCTTATAGAATTGGCTTTGCAAAACAACTGACTGGAAAAGGAGTTTCATCTAATAGATGTCATCATTCTAGCGATTGTATGTTTGCAATTTGTGATTATAACGGTAGCACCACACGGCGGAAGCCACGAAAGAGATACGATGAAAGTTGTTACACGTTTTGCCCCGTCGCCGACGGGGTTTTTGCATATCGGCGGTGCGCGCACGGCGCTTTTTAACTGGCTTTATGCGCGGCATACGGGCGGTTTATTCCTGCTGCGTATTGAAGATACGGACAAGGTGCGCTCCACCCAGGCGGCCATCGATGCCATTCATGACGCTATGGATTGGCTCGGGCTGACACCGGACGAACCGCCGGTTTACCAAACGCAATTTATTGAATCGCATCAGCATGCGGCGCGCGAACTCGTAAAACTCGGCAAAGCCTATTACTGTTACACCTCGCAGGAAGAACTTGCAGCGTTACGCACAGAGGCGGAAGCGCAGGGGAAAGTATTTCGCTTTCGCAGCCCGTGGCGTGACAAAAGCGCGTGGGATGGGCCAGAAGATGTAAAACCTGTCGTACGTTTGCGCGCGCCGACCGAGGGCGAAACAGTGGTGGAAGATCTCGTGCAGGGCCGCGTCGTGGTGCCGAATTCGGAGCTCGATGATTTGATTCTGCTGCGTTCGGATGGCACGCCGACCTATAATCTCGCGGTGGTTGTGGATGATCACGCGATGGGTATTACGCATGTGATTCGCGGCGACGATCACCTCACCAATACATTCCGCCAGAAACAAATTTTCGAGGCGCTCGGCTGGCCGGTGCCGGATTACGCGCACATCCCGCTGATTCACGGCGCGGACGGCGCGAAGCTTTCCAAACGTCACGGCGCGCTCGGTGTGGATGCGTATCGCGATATGGGTTTTCTGCCGGAGGCGATGTGCAATTATCTGCTGCGTCTCGGTTGGGGGCATGGCGATGCGGAAATTATTTCCGGCGATGAGGCGATCGCGTGGTTTGATGTGGCGAATGTCAGCAAAGGCCCGTCGCGTTTTGATATCGAGAAGCTGAAATTTTTAAACGCACATTATATGCGGCAGAAAACGCCGGCAGAGCTTGTGCAACTTTTGAAAGCCTATTTGCCGAAGGAGTTTGATCATAGCCATTTGGGTAAACTCCACAAAGCGATTGGCGAAGTGGCAGAGCGTGCGAAGACGCTCGTCGAATTGGCAGACGGGCTGCATTATTATTTCACACCGTTTGCGCGCGATGAAAAATCGCAGAAGATTCTGGCCGAAGGTGGCGCGGCGATTGTGACCGAAATTACTCCGGCGCTGGAGGCGATTAACGAATGGCAGGCCGAGCGCATTGAGGCGATCGTCAAGCAATTCGCGGAGGAAAAAGGCGTAGGCCTGGGTAAAATCGGCCAGCCGCTGCGCGCAGGGCTCGGCGCGTTTATTCCCAATAGCCTTTATGTGGTGATGGAAACGCTGGGCAAAGCAGAAACCCTTGCGCGGCTTCAGGTTGCGTAATAAAATCT
>CAYPXJ010000030.1:3201-19504 GCA_964414595.1 uncultured Rickettsiales bacterium | reverse complement strand
CCCCAGGAATCTGCACGGTCATAACTTAAGCCAAAGCGTAGGGCACGTACCTGATCTTCATAATCCGTAACAGCGAGGGGATCGCCACTATTAGAATCGCGGTAATTAAATACTGCGCGTCCATAGAGGTTTTCCTGGCGTGAACGCAAGATTGGATGGTTCGCAGCTAAGCTGAATGAGGTGCTTTCGCCATCGATATCGAACTCTTCTAATTTAGAGCCAGGTTCGGTTGCAGCATACGAAGTAGAAAAAATAAGCTTGGTGCCTTCGCTCCCAATTTGTTCTTCATGGTTAATTTCGACATAACGCAATTCTTCGCCTTCACCGGTAATAAGCCCGCGCAGCGCGGTACGTTCAAAACGTTTGGTGTACGAGTTAAAACCAACGAAAGCATCGCCTTGATACTGGCCGAGGAAACGGCTACCGCGATTATTCACACCAAAACCACCATCAACTAAATCATGCGTGAGTTGGACAACAAGCGAAGAGCTGCCAGTCTGCGATCCGGGTCTTAAAAAGCCGCGCGCGGTCATACCTGGCAAATCATCAGCGAGGAGCAAATAGCGCTCCAGTGTTTTTATATTAAGCGGGCGTGAAGCCTTAATTTTATCTGCATACTCGTTCAGAAGCGCCGGGCGATGGCCATCCACACCCTCAAAAGTTACATTGCTTACATAACCTTCAATGACGCGAATCTTTACTATGCCTTCTTTGATATTTTGCGGAGGGAGAATAGCTTGTGAGAGGATGTAACCATCGTTACGATATTGTGTCGTAATGGCGTTCGTTATGCTGCGTAAATCGCGAAAAGAAATAGATTTACCAATAGAGGAACTATAGAGAGCCGAAAGTTGCTCATTGGAATAAACGGTTACGCCTTCAATAGTGACTTTATTTAATTGAAAGCTGGGCCCTGCGGGTGCTTCTGTCCCCTCCCGCTTCTCTTCTTCCAATATCACCTCAGGTGCCTTGCGGCGCGGCTCTTGTTTTAACCGCTCTTCCACTCGGCTGGGGTCAGCGGAGGGTGGCAGCGTCTGAGCCCCTGCAAAAACAGGATTAAGCCCCAGAATAATTACTAGAAAAGCAAGGGTATAGCGCATACTCTTCATCCCAAAATAAGTTTAATTTCAATAGGTTAATAACAGGGATTATAGTAATTGACAAAGGTTTTTTTCTCGGGCAAAAACACTTACCGACAAATTATTAAAAAATTAACGAATATTTTACGCAATTTGTCATAAAATTGTAACGTATGGGTGCTAGTTTCGCAGACATAGCAACCTGATTGGAAGGCAACCATGACCTCATTCACATCAATGCGCCACCCTATTACGGCGCTTACAACCGGCTTTTTTGCATCAGTTACGGCACTAAGCTTAATGCTGGCTAGCCAAGCGGAAGCCGGCCCTGTGGGCGGCCAGGTTGTAGGAGGTCAGGCACAAATCACGCAAACAGGTATGCGTACAGATATTCATCAGGCCAGTCAGAAAGCAGCCATTAATTGGCAGGATTTTAGCATTGGTAAAGGGGAAGTAACCCAATTCCACCAGCCTTCAACATCTTCTATCGCGCTCAATCGCGTTGTTACACAAAATCCCTCGCAGATTCTTGGTCAGCTGACCGCAAATGGTCGGGTGTTTATTGTTAACCCTAACGGCATTCTATTTGGTAAAGGGTCGCAGGTAGATGTTGCGGGGTTGGTGGCGAGTACTGCCGATATTAGCAATCAGGATTTCATGTCTGGCACCTACAATTTTAATATTCCCGGCAAGCTTAACGCTTCTATCAAAAACCAAGGTGCAATTACTGCGAAAGACGGTGGACTTGTAGCGCTTGTGGCTCCAGGTATTGAAAATGACGGCGTTATTCAGGCGCGTTTCGGTAAAGTTGCCTTAGGCGGTTCCGATGCGTTTACTATGGATTTATATGGCGATGAGCTCATTCAGTTCACGCTTAAAGGCAATGCTGGCAGTGTTGCAAATACAGGCAAAATTACAGGTGGTAATGTTTTAATTGCCGCGGCAACCGCAAAATCCGTAGTAGATGGTGTAGTAAATTTGGGTGGTTATGTTGATGCAACGAGCGCACGTGAGGAAGGCGGGGTTATCGTAGTAGATGCAGGCACAACGCAAATAACCGGTGAGGTCAATGCAAAAGGTAATAAAGGCGGGAATGTTGATATTCTTGGCGATAAAGTAACGCTGGCTTCGGCAGCGCATATTGATGTTTCCGGTCTCAAGGGTGGTGGCAACATTCATGTTGGCGGTGAGTATCAAGGAAAAGGCGCGTTAAAAACAGCAAGACACACCACGGTAGAAAATGGCGCGACACTAAAAGCAGACGCACTGCAAAGCGGTAATGGTGGCCGTGTTATCGTTTGGGCAAACGACAGCACACGTTATGAAGGTGCTATTAGTGCAAAGGGTGGCTCGCAAAATGGTGATGGTGGTTTTGTAGAAGTTTCGGGCAAAAAGAAACTTGGGTTTAATGGTGCGGTAGATACAACTGCGGAAAACGGAAAAACCGGCACCTTGTTATTAGATCCAGATAAAGTGATCATAGGTGCAACGAATGCAGAAGATGCGGAGATCGCTGATAATATTGTTTTAGATACAGATGGCGTAGGGGATTTTTACATTTCGCCAGCGGCCGTTGTTTCCGCGCTCAATAATTCTAGTGTCTATATTCAAGCAACGGATGAAATTCGCGTTGAACAGCCGATTTTTTTCGCCACTTCTAACTTAAGCAAAATACTTAACAGCCTTTACTTAACAGCAGATAAAGTAAACTTATTTGCCGACATAGCCCTTACAGCAGGTAACTTAGATATCAATGCGCGGCTCGTAAATATGCAGGCTAATTATTACAGCTTAGGCCGTTTCCAAGTAAAAGGTCTTGCTGGCGCAACGTACGCAGAAAATTTCCAGCTCGGTTCCGGTTATACGATTAATACCAATCTTGGCCCAATTCGTATTAATGCGGATAATATTCAAGTTGATGGTACATTGCAGGCTAATAATGGCGGCTTTGGTTTTGCCGCACTCAATGCAACAAATGATATTATTATTAATGGATCCATAACGACAGGCCGTCGTCTTGATATCCTTGGTGGGTTCCTTGTGATGGATGAGGGTTTGAACCTCACCAGCTCCGGTGGGGATATCCACATTAATAATACACTGACAACAGATGGTATTCTCAAAATTGAAGCTCCAAGCGGCACTGTTTATCTCGATGCGCTAGTAAATGCGGGCCTAGGTATTACGGGAAGCAATATTCCTGAATTGGAAGTGGTGAGCAATAATGCGTCGCTGCAACAGGGTGTGATTCTGACTAATGCCGGTGGGAAAGTAACCGTTGGAAATGATACGTATTCCGAAGAACTGCTTGTTTACAAAGATTTAACCATCGAAGGTAAAGCAGGCGGCACGCCCGTTATTCAGGCACCTGGATTATTAAGCACCGTGCGTATTGCACCAAACGGCGCAGCCATGTTTGCGATTGTAACTGTGGATAATGCTAACGTAACCCTGAGCAATCTGGCCATAGAAGATAATCTTCCGTCCGTTGCGGCGGCTTCCGGCGGTAATGTGGTAGGTCTGGCGCTATTCAACACTAACGGCATTGTAGAGACTATTTCCCTGAGAGATAGCAGCGGAATCTATAACGGGAACGCACTTTCCTATATCGTTTCGAGCATTCCAACAACGTTAACGGTACAGAATAGCCAGTTTGATTATGCGGGTAATATCTCTATGCTAGTTGCAGGTAATAGTGTGACTGGTCCGGATGTAACATTCCGCAATAATACTTTCTTGCTTACACCTTATGCGGGAAGTGCCTCTCAAATCAATGTCGCTATTACCGATCTTGCGCAGGCTGATTTTGGTGGCGATGTATTTGCATTAAATGGCCCTAATACTCTAAATCCCGAGCTTTTCCACGTCATGCTTTATAATGCAGGCGATACACGATTTGCTTCTACAATTAATGCCGGGGCGGCTGACCGTGGTTTGTTCCAGGTTTATTCGCCAGGCACGCTTACCATCGAAAATGCAACGTTCAATAACGGCGCAGATGGTTTGGTGCTTTTAGGCTCTTTTGCTCCTGTTGTTCTTGGTAATGGCAATAGCTTTACTGGCCAGTCGAATACGTATATCGCAGCTCTCGGTGGCTCTCTGGTAGGTACCACACTGGATGTTTCGAGTGGGACCTTCGATGGTGTTCAAGGGACAGCCATGACGCCTACAGAAATTGTAGCGGCTGAAACAAAAACCTATGATATTGCAGAAGATCCGGGTGTGGGTGATGTCTATTACGGTGCTGGTGTAATTGGCGGCTCTGGCTCAGGTTCTGGCTCTGGAGGCGGATCAGGTGGAGGTAGCGGCGGCGCAAGTGGTAGCGCAGGCTCAGGGAGCGGAACAGGTACGGGCACTGGCAGTGGTTCTGGCTCAGGGGCGGGCACAGGTTCGGGTGGCGGCGCAGGCGCTGGTACAGGTAGCGGCTCTGGATCAGGCAGCGCAGGTGGCTCCAACCTTCTTTTCATTGTGGATGAAACCAATGCTCCACGTGAAAATATTTTCCGAAACGATTTCTTATCTTTCCGCTCGGAAACACTGGATATCGATATTATCGATCAACCTTATAATTTTGACGCGGTTACTATTAACCTAAGTCTGCTTGAAACAACCGCCCAGCCGACTACGGTGGAATTTGAAGAGCTGACACCGGAAGAATTAGGTGAACTCTCGCCTGCTGCAGGTGGCAATAGTGCAACCACGAATGCTACGCAGTGCGCGAATAATTATTTAAGCCAAGGTTTCTTGCCAGCATTTGCTGCTACGAAATGTGGTGTAGATAGCGATATCTAACGTGCATAACGAAACCAGTTGGTTTCGTTAACTGCATAGATAGGGGCGTAGTGCCGAATAATACGGCTTTCCACGGCTTGCTGAATCTGATTATCCAAAATGTAGGTTTTTTCACCAATATCTACTGCAAGCACAGCATGTAGTGTGTTTAAATTGTTATCCATCAAAATCACAATACGCATATCTTTATTAGGAATACCTAGCGCACGTAGTGATATAAATTTGGCAATCGCATAATCTTCGCAGTCGCCATCTTTAGAAAGAAATTCTAAAGGTGTTTCCCAGTAATCTTCGCGGCCCCAATTCACAAGGTCCTGTATGTATTCAGCTTGATTCATGTGCGTTTGAACGGCGCGAACTTGCTCAAGCCTGGTCTTGCCTTGAAGCTCGTAAAGAAAATGACGCCAAGCAACAAGAAAGCAATGCTGGGTTTGACTGGTTTTACATTTTGGCTCTGACTCTGTGAGCTCTTTTGGGTGCATAGACAGCACTCTCCGCCATTTGGGGAAAGGCGAAATATCTGTGTTACTAACAGCGTCGCGTCCAAAAAGCGCATGTGCTTGTGCGTTATCAGTTGTACTGCACAGAAGCATAAGTACAAAAACTGCTATTTGAAGCCATAAAGTCATAATTTGAAATTAACAGAACTTTCCTATAAAGGATACAAGCGGAAGCGGGAGGATAGTCGTGTCCCTGGAAATCATTGCTGATAAGGCAAGGAGCGAGAAAGAGTATTACACGTCGTTACACGGGGTGATGGTACTACTCGCGGGCGTGGCGGTTCTGCTTTCAATTGGTGTTGGCCTGATTTGGTACTATGGCCTTAGCGAAAAAAGCCGCGCTATGCGCGAATGGCAGGTAAATCTCGGATTAGTGGCAGAAAGTCGAGCACAGGAAGTTTCTGCGTGGCTTGCCGATCAGCGCAAAACGGTGGACGAGCTAGCTAGCAATGTCTCTCTCCAACTCTATTTGAGTGATTTGGTACAAACCAAGAATGAAGAAGATATCCCGCAAGAACCTGCCCAACTTCAATATTTACGGACATTGCTAGAAGTAACAGCAGTGCGTGGCGGCTTTCACCTGCAAAGACAGATGCCACAAGTGCGGGCAAACATTCCTTACAAAAAAGTTTCTGGCATTGTGATTCTGGATATGGAAGGCCGGCCGATCGTACAAACGCGCGATACGCCACCGCTGGAAGGCCCCTTAAAAGATTTTGTTTTCCAAACGCCACTTGCACAGAAAGGTTTTCAGGATGCGTTTTTGCAGGAAGGAGTTCCAACAATTGCCTTTCTTGCGCCTATTTTTCGCGTGCAGGGTGAACCAACGCCGGAAGATCAAATCGGCTATGTACTGGGTGTGCGCGTACTGGATGAATCTTTCTATAACCGTTTGAAGCAGCCTGGCATTTCTTACGATATGGCTGAAACATTATTAGTGCGTAAGCACGGTGGTTTAATAGAGTATTTAACGGCTCTCAAAAACGGGCGTGGTCCGCTTACAATGCAACTGGATGCTGCAACGCCTGATTCCTCCGAAATATTTGCTTTTACGGAACCGGGCGCTTTTGGGAAGAAAACCGATTATCGAAATATAACCGTCCTTACAACTGGCAGGAGTGTAGAGGGTGCGCCATGGGTAGTAGTGCATCAAGTAGAAGCGCGGGAAGCGCTTTCTGAAAGTCGCGGTCGTTCGCGCAACTGGATGTTAGTGTTATTGCTTTGTACGTTCCTGTTTATAGCGGTGTTAATTGCGGTATGGCGGCATGCGAGCAGCTTGCGCGCGGAAGCGGCAGCAAAAGAGTATCGCGCTCTTGCACGTAAGCACGGCGCACAAGAAAAATTGCTGCGCTTGATTGCTGATACGCAACCAGCACTGATGGCAATTATGAATCCACAAGGTGAATATCGTTTTGCAAACCGCAGTCTTGCACAAAGTCTTGAAGTAGTGCCTGAAGCCATGATTGGCCGTAAGGTGCAAACAATGATTGGTCAGGAAGATGCACGCCGTTATCTGGCCAGCAACGCACAGGCACTTACGCAGCAGCGTCCAGTTACGCTTACCTATCGCCGCCAAACAGAGAATGGGGAGCTTGTTTTGCTCACCAAACATATTCCGCTTTCACATATTCCGGATCCAGAAAAAGATGAGTTAGTGCCCGGCGTGCTTGTTGTAGAGCAGGATATAAGCGAGGCAATTCACGAACGTGAACGTCGTGAGCGCACTCTGGAAAATTTAGTACAAAGCCTGATGCTCGTGATGGACAGCCGCGATCTGAATGCAAAGAATCATTCGCTGCGCGTGTCGCGGTTGGCGAAGATAATTGCGATCGAAATGGGGCTGGAAAAAGAGATGGTCGATACAGTGCGTTTTGCGGGCAAGCTGATGAATGTCGGTAAGATACTTGTGCCGATAGAATTACTAACGAAGCAAGAGCGCTTAAGTGATGAAGAGCGTAATACCATTACCCGCGCGATGCAGGTGAGCGCCGACATGCTGACTAGTATAGAATTTGACGGACCAGTTGCAGAAGCGATTCGTCAATCGCAGGAGAACTGGGATGGCACGGGCCCGCTAGGGCTCAAAGGCGAAGAGATCATTGTACCTGCGCGCATAATCGCTACAGCGAATGCGTTTGTAGCCATGGTAAGCCCACGTTCCTACCGCGATCGCCTTTCGATTGAACAAGCGATCCAGGAATTGATTCGCTATATTCATGTGCGATACGACCGCGCAGTGGTCATCGCACTTACGCACTGGCTAGAAGTGCATAAAAACACTAAAGACATTGCCTGGATCTCAGCAGCCTAAATAAGACCTTCTGTGGGTGAAGAAGCCTCAGCTTCTCGTTTAGGCATTCGGCCTGCCAAGAAGGCTTGTCTACCTGCGATCACAGCATGCTTCATCGCTGTGGCCATCAGAATGGGATTTTTCGCATGAGCGATAGCGCTATTGAGTAGCACTGCTGCACAACCAAGTTCCATTGCGAATGCCGCATCTGAAGCTGTACCAAGCCCAGCATCAAGAATAACTGGCACACGCGCATTATGGACGATTTGCGTTATATTTTTGGGCCGCAATATACCTTGACCAGAACCTATCGGCGCGCCAAGCGGCATAACCGCGACCGCTCCCGCATCTTCAATTTTTTTTGCCCATAAAGGTTCATCAGTAATATAGGCTAGAACTTCAAATCCTTCTTTTACAAGAAGTGCGGTGGCTTTAAGCGTTTCATCCATATCGGGATAGAGTGTTTTTTTATCGCCGATAACTTCCAACTTAATCATTTTCCAGCCACCTATCTCACGCGCGAGCTCAAGCATGCGTACGGATTCTTCCGCAGTATAACAACCTGCGGAATTGGGTAGGTAAGTAAATTTTTTAGGGTCGAAATGATCTTGCAGCATTTGCGGGTTTTTCAAATCCACGCGCCTAACCGCCATAGTGATAATTTCAGCGCCACTGATAGCAATAGAAGTCTGTGCCTCTGCTGCGTTTTTATATTTGCCCGTACCCACCAACAAACGAGATGTAAAACGTTTGCCGGCTAGAACTAACGCATCGTCCTTTAAAGGATGATCAGCCGCCGCCGATGAAATGGACAATTTCAAGTGTATCTCCGTCTCGAACGGGGGTTGTGGCAAATTGTGTACGCGGAATAATAAGTTGATTTTGCTCAATCGCAATTTTACGCGCGTCCAACGAAAATTTTTCCACAAGATCTTGCAAATGGGTTGTCTGCGGCAATGCTTGCGTTTGGCCATTTAATCGAATAGTTATCATAAGGTAGAAACATATATGAGGGCACAAAAATGTCAAAGATTCTGGTAATTAACGGGCCGAATCTCAACATGCTTGGTACACGTGAACCGGGTATTTACGGTACAGAGACGCTTAGTGATATTGAAAAACTGTGCACAAAAGAGGCGAAAGCAGTAGGCTTCAAAATCGAATGCCGACAAAGCAATCATGAAGGCGAAATCGTCACCTGGATTCAGCAGGCAGAATTACAAGGCTTTACGGGGATTGTTATCAATGGTGGGGCGTACACGCATACATCAATAGCCATTATGGATGCGCTTTACATTTTATCGATTCCTGTAATAGAGGTGCATATTACTAATATCTTTAAACGCGAAGAATTTCGACATGTGTCGCTAATTTCTCCTGCTTCAACTGGAATGATTAGTGGTTTTGGTACAGATGGTTATAGACTTGCGATTCAAGCAATAAAAAAGCTGCTTACTGATTAATCTGTATAAAGACGCCGCAGAGAGACTCTTCGTTAGCAACATTGTAGGTTACGTTTCCTTGTAAATCTTCAAAGCCGCAAACGTGATTTATAAGGCTATCTTCAAAGCCTATCGCAACCTTTATAAAATCACCAAGGCCAACACTTTCTAGTGCCGCAGCACTGCGATCAGTCAGTATTTTATTTTCAAATCCATCAAGTTCATCTTGGGTAAGCGTGCCAGGGGGTAAAATATCATTAAGCCAGGCGGCGTAAATACCTCGTCCTGTAACGCGGCCTTGCGTTGCAATACCGTCATCACGCTTCACATCTATGGCATAGGCTAATTGTGCGGCTAGTGTGGGCAAAATGTTAAATTCATTTTCTTGGTTGGCAGGAAAAGGAGCTCCACCAATATCAAAATCTGCGCCAAAAAATTGGAAACTCCCTAAAATATAACCATTTCGATTGCCATAATCAGCGGTAAGAAGGGCCTTATTACGGCCATCTCCTAAATCAGGGAGCCCATTTCCTGCACCACCAAGGACCGCATTTGTGTATGGCCCACCTGTAACCGTACCCTCATGGTCAAGCTGAGGCCAAACCCAACTAACCTCACCTTGCCATACATGCCTGTCAGGCGCTGCTGAGCCATTTCGAATTTTTCCATCTCCATTACCAACGGTGACATCTCCTGGTAAGCCGTAACCCGTTGCCTTAGACCCAGGAATATCACCCGGCAGAAAAAGATATTTAGTACGAAAAACCGCGACGGCTTTATCGAATTCGTCGAGCTGACTGAGTGTACGCCGTATTTCCGCTGCCCGAATTAAACTTTGGCCCACCAATAAACCCGCTACTAATAGGCCAATAATTACGAGAGCAATCGAGAGCTCGACAAGCGTAAAGCCAGCGCATTTTAAAGGCGCTTCTGGGTGTTGTCGGATACGTGAAAACCGTTGCATTTCCCCAACAGACTCGCTAGTTTCCTGCCACTTTTTCACATTATAACCGAAGTGATTTTTGGATGCACGTCTATCGCACGCACAACTGCAACCAGTTGAAAAATAAGGATATTAACCTTCAGGTCAGACTTTCTGGCTGGGTACATCGTAAACGCGACCATGGTGGGGTGCTGTTTATCGACTTGCGTGACCATTTTGGCGTGACGCAGCTCGTGGTGAATGCCGATGCCAGCTTTTTAGATGCCGCGACCCATGTACCGAATGAAAGCGTGATCACCATCGAAGGTAAGGTTGTGGCGCGCGCGGCGGAAGCGGTGAACCCCGATTTGCCAACCGGTGAAATCGAAGTTGTAGTAGAAAAACTCCACGTTGAGTCCAAAGCCGACACTTTGCCATTGCAGGTGAATCTTGATCGCGAATTTCCTGAAAGCACGCGCTTGACCTATCGCTTTCTCGATCTGCGCCGCGAGAAAATGCACCAGAATATTATTCTGCGTTCGCAGATTATTGCTTCGGTACGCAACCGCATGATTGCGCAAGGCTTCCAGGAATTTCAGACGCCGATTCTTACGGCGAGCAGCCCTGAAGGCGCGCGCGATTATTTGGTGCCAAGCCGCGTGCACCCGGGTAAATTTTATGCGCTGCCGCAAGCGCCACAGCAATTTAAGCAGCTGTTGATGGTTTCAGGCTTCGATAAATATTTCCAAATTGCGCCGTGCTTCCGTGATGAAGATGCGCGTGCGGATCGCTCACCGGGCGAATTTTATCAGCTCGATGTCGAGATGAGTTTTGCCACACAGGAAGATGTGTTTGCAGCGATGGAGCCGGTGCTTTCCGGCTTGTTTGAAGAATTCGCGCCAAAAGATTTTAAGGTCACTAAGCCGCCTTTCGTGCGCATTCCTTACGCCGAAGCGATGTTGAAATATGGCAGCGATAAACCGGATTTGCGCAACCCGATCGAAATCGCCGATGCGACCGAAGTCTGGCGCGGTTCCGGCTTCGGGATTTTTAATAAAGTGATCGAAGCGGGCAAAGTGATCCGCGCGATTCCAGCGCCTAAAACCGCCAGCCAGCCGCGCAGCTTCTTTGATAAAATGGTTGCCTTCGCGCAGGAAAATGGCGCCGCTGGTTTGGCCTATATCGTGTTTGAAGAAAGTGGTGAAGCCAAAGGGCCGATTGCCAAATTCTTGAGCCCAGAAAAATTAAACGAACTGAAAGCAACGGCGAAATTGCAAGCGGGTGATAGCGTATTTTTCAGCTCCGGCACCGCAGGTGAGGCGGCAAAAATCGCTGGCATCGTGCGCGCGAAACTGGGCGAAGATTTGGACCTGCTCGAAAAAAATATTTATAAATTCTGCTGGATCGTCGATTTCCCATTCTTCGAATGGAATGAGGATGAAAAGAAAATCGATTTCTGCCACAACCCATTCTCGATGCCGCAAGGCGGCCTCGATGCGCTAACAAATAAACTGCCGCTTGATATTCTGGCGTATCAATATGACATCGTGTGTAACGGCGTGGAACTTTCCAGCGGCGCGATTCGAAATCACAAACCGGATATTATGCTAAAGGCGTTTGAGATTGCAGGTTATCTGCCACAGGTGGTGGAAGATCGCTTCGGCGCGATGTTCCGCGCCTTCCATTATGGCGCGCCGCCGCATGGTGGCATTGCGCCAGGGATTGACCGCATCGTGATGTTGCTGGCGAATGAAACGAATATCCGTGAGGTGATTGCCTTCCCGATGAACCAGCAGGCGGAAGATTTGCTGATGGGTGCACCGAACGAGGCTTCCGCACGGCAGCTCAAAGAACTGCATATCCAGCTCGCGCCCAAGGCCGTAAAAAAAGACAAAGACGCCGCTTAATGATTTGTTAAGCTTTGCTGTGCTATACTTGCTCCGTCAAAGGGAGTGACTATGGAATTTGATAACATCCAAACTGTTGGCTCAGAAGCGTCACCAGCAACGTCGGTGCAAAATCGTAAAACAAAAATGGCAACCGTGCTCTGCGCAGGCATGCTTGGTTGGTTTGGTGTGCACCGTTTTTATACGGGCCGAATAGTTACTGGCATTTTGCAACTAGTTACACTTGGTGGATTCTTTATCTGGTGGTTGATCGATTACATCCGCATCGTTTTTGATAAATTCGGTGATAAGGACGGCAATCCACTTATCGACGAAATTGAGAGAGGCCGCACGGGTGAACCGGCTGGCTTTTTAGCGCGATGGGCAGCTTACATTTATGATGCAGTACGATTAGCCCTTCTGAATTTGCCAATAGTTATTTTTTACACAATTTTCTTCGATTCAGGTTTAGAAGAAGAGCCAGATAGGGCTTCTGATATACTTTATTTGATACTTACTGTGGGTTATTACAGCTATTTTCATGGTGGAGTTAATCAGGCAACACCAGGCAAACGTCGTTTAGGAATTTATGTTGTTAGAACCGATGGTTCGCGTATTGGCTATGGCCGCTCAATATGGCGATCTTTCTGCCATATCTTTAATTTTTTAACTTTTGGTATCGGCTACCTTATGGCTGCCTTTACCAAAGATAAGCGTGCGCTGCATGATTACATTGCCGGTACACGCGTAATAGTGGGCAGGCCGTAGTATGCTATTTCAGCTTAATCTTTGTTTCAAATCTCACTTCGCCAGAACGCTGAAATTTGAGCGTTACGGGAAAAGTTTCTCCTTTCTTAAGAGGAGAGTTAAGCTGCATTAACATGAGATGCAGCCCTCCCGGTGTAAGTTTGACAGTTTCACCTGCAGGTATTTCAAGATTATCCACCGTGCGCATTTTCATCACGCCTTCTGGGGTCATTTCCGTACTATGAATTTCCGCTAATCCCGCGACAGGAGTGCTGATACTTTCTAACACATCGTTTTGATCGCCATGGTTTTCGATATTTAAATACACAACTCCGACACCGTGGTCACCGACCGTTGGATGGGCATGTGCGTGGCGCACTCTGATAGGTGTATCGGCGCTGTTACCTTTTTCGATGTAATGAACCGCGATAAACGGCAAACTCATCACCACCGCGAATAAAAGAATACGTAAAAATGTACGCATAGAAACTCCTATAAATGCTTTTTAATTTCTTGAGCAATTTCCGCCGCGGTAGCACCGTGACGGAAATGGGTTATGTAGTTACCGTCAGTGCCCATAAGATACATATAAGCGCTGTGATCCATCATGTAGTTACTCATATCCGGTTTTTCTACTTTCTGTGCGTAAACTTTGTATTCGCCCAGTACAGCTTTAATTTCCTGAGGGGTGCCTGTTAAGCCTTGAATAGAAGGATGGAAGCTTGGCATGTAAGAAGCCAGTTGTTCGACCGTATCGCGTTCCGGATCAATAGTGATAAAGACCGGTGCAATATTTTCGGCGTTTCTGCCAAGTAGCATAAGCGTATCACCGATGGTTTTAAGACCAGTTGGGCAAATATCAGGGCAATAAGTAAAGCCGAAATAGACTAACATTAATTTACCCTGAAAATCTTTATCGCTGACTTTTTCACCACGCTGATTGGTGAGTGTAAATGGTCCGCCAATTTTAACTTCGCTGGCCATCTCGCTGTTAGATTTCTGCTCTGCCTCAAGGATATTATTTTTGGATAAAGTTTCGAGCAAATAAGTAAGACCTAATAATACGGCAAGGGTGCTTGCGATCAAAATTCGTTTATGTTTAGGTTTCATGCTCGTTTCCTTTCATGTTCAAGCGCTCTCCAACCGATATCGCGACGGCAAAAGCCTTCCGACCAGTTAATGACATCGATAGCCTGGTAGGCTTTTTTCTGCGCCTCGGCAACGGATTTTCCGCGTGCACAAATATTGAGCACACGTCCACCTGTGGCAACAAGGTCACCATTTTTATAGGCAGTGCCTGCATGGAAAATGGTGGCCAATTTTTTTGCCGCATCGAGATTTTTTATAACTGTATTTTTTTCATAATCGCCAGGATAACCTTTTGCTGCCATGACAACGCATAGTGCTGTTTCCTGGGACATAATTACTTTCTTGTTAGCGATGGTGCCATCAACACAAGCCAGCATTAATTCTGCTAAATCACTTTCCAGCGAAAGCATAAGTACCTGCGTTTCTGGATCGCCAAAACGGATATTATATTCGATAAGTTTAGGCCCTTGTTTTGTAATCATAAGCCCGGCGAAAAACACACCACGATAAGGCGCGCCACGTGATTGCATGGCTTTTACCGTGGGCTCGATAATTTCTTTCATCACACGATCTTGCAACGTGTCATTCCAAATAGGCGCTGGCATATAGGTGCCCATTCCGCCTGTGTTAGGGCCGGTATCGCCATCACCTACGCGTTTGTGATCCTGTGCAGCGCCAAAGGGAATGGCATGTCTTCCATCGCATAACGCAAAGAAACTTACCTCTTCACCTTCTAGAAATTCTTCAATCACGATAGATTTGCTGGCTTCACCGAATTTGCCGGAAAGCATTTCATCTACCGTTTGTGCAGCTTCCGCATAAGTTTGCGCAATGATAACGCCCTTACCAGCGGCGAGCCCATCTGCCTTAATTACAATAGGCATCGTCTGCTTTTCTAAAAACTCTTTTGCGCTTTTTGCCTCGGTAAAGCGCCCATACGCAGCAGTAGGTATGTCAAATTCTTTACAGAGATCTTTAACATAACCTTTAGAGCCTTCTAGCTGAGCTGTAATTTTTGAAGGCCCGAAGACTTTTAATCCCGCTTTTTCGAGATCATCAGCTAAACCCGCAACGAGTGGTCCTTCCGGGCCAACTACAACCAGACCAATCTGATTCTCATGACACCAGGCAGCAACCTTCGCGTGATCAGAAACTGTCAGGGCAACACATTCGGCTATTTCGGAAATGCCCGCATTACCTGGTGCGCAATAAAGCGCAGAGCAGTCAGAAGATTTTTTGAGTGCATAACAAAGGGCGTGTTCACGACCACCCGATCCAATCACAAGAATACGCATTGCTTGAATTTCGCTTCAATTAAGACTAGCAGGTTTATATGACCGAAACCTTAGCTGATCAAGCATTAACCGACGGCACGAACCAAACGACGCTGACCGTATCTGAACTTTCGCGTGCGCTAAAAAGCACGGTGGAAGATGCGTTCGGCTATGTGCGTGTGCGTGGTGAGCTCTCCGGCGTAAAGCATCACACAAGCGGTCACCTCTATTTCTCACTGAAGGACAACCAGGCCGTTTTACAAGGTGTGTGTTGGCGTGGATCACTATCACGACTGCGGTTTAAGCCAGAAGATGGGCTGGAAGTGGTAGCTACCGGACGCATCACAACCTACGAAGGGCGGTCGCAATATCAGATTGTTGCAGAATTTATGGAAGTAGCAGGTGTGGGTGCGCTGATGGCTATGCTTGAAAAGCGCAAAGCCCTGTTAGCGGCAGAAGGGCTTTTTGAAGCGTCCCGTAAAAGGCCATTACCATTTTTGCCGCATGTCATTGGCGTAATTACATCGCCAACCGGGGCTGTGATTCGTGATATTTTGCATCGTATCACTGACCGTTTTCCAGTCCGGGTGATTCTATGGCCGGTAGCAGTGCAAGGTGAGGGCGCGGCGGAACAGGTAACGAAAGCCATTCAGGGTTTTAATGCACTGGATGGTAATACTATTCCTATTCCGGACGTCATCATAGTTGCGCGTGGCGGTGGTTCGATAGAAGATCTCTGGCCTTTTAATGATGAAAATTTGGTGCGCGCAACAGCGCATTCACGCATCCCCATTATTTCTGCTGTGGGGCATGAAACGGATACGACGTTGATAGATTTTGCTTCAGACCGCCGTGCACCGACACCTACAGCAGCAGCCGAAATTGTCGTTCCCGTCAAAACTGAACTACAGGCTTATGTAAGTGATTTAGCCGCCCGGATGCATCAAATTTTTTTACGGCATATGCGGCAGCTGGAACAGCAGTTATTGGCTATGGCGCGCGGCCTTATTCACCCGAGGCAAAAACTGGAAACCATGGCACAGCGGCTGGATGATATGAGTGAACGTTTGCAACGTGTGCTCCCCAATTACATTCATATGAAACAGCAAAAGATTGCGCTATTTGCTGTACATTTAAAACCCGCACTTCTGCTTTCCCAGCTGGAGAGGTTTCAGCAGCGTTTGCAGCTAACGGCGCAACTTCTGGAAAGTTTTCACGTGGAGAAAGTGCTGTCTCGCGGTTTTGCAATAGTGCACGGTGCTGGCGGAAAATTGGTGAGCCG
>CAYPXJ010000030.1:0-3191 GCA_964414595.1 uncultured Rickettsiales bacterium | reverse complement strand
CGCCGCACAGATTCAAGAGAATGATGCCATCAACCTTACCTTCCAGGACGGGAAGCGCCATGCTGTTGTGGATGGCAAACGTATTCCCGCGCGGCGTAAAAAAGACCCCATTTCTCAAGGTCAGGGAAGTTTATTTGAGGATTAGAAATCGACGCATTTTCCGCCACGTTCCCAATCGCCATAACGCGTAGGCTCAGGCCCTTTGGGACCGCCGCTTTCCTCTTTGGTTGCGGGCTTTTTTTCTAAGAGCTTCTTCTCTGGTATCTTATTTTCTTTTTCTTCCATAACTGCATGCTAATCTAGCCCTTATGCAATGGCAAGATGATGCACTCGTACTCGCTGTTCGGCCCCTAGGTGAATCTGCGCTGGTAGCGCATGTTTTTGGACGCCAACAGGGCCGTGCCGCCGGTCTTATACGTGGCAGCAAGCGGCGACATTTCCCGTTGCAACAAGGTGTTTGTGTCCAGGCGCAATGGAAGGGAAGGTTGGCAGAACATCTCGGTACGTTGAGTTATGAGATTGTAGAACAACCTTCGCCGCTTATTTATGATGATGCCCGCAAGCTTGCGGCACTTACCTCTTTGTGTGGATTATTGGAACTTTGCTTTCCCGAGCATGATCCGCACCCGGCAATGTTTGATACGGCTTCGGCCTGGATTGCTGGGCTTGGCGAAGATCCCTTATGGGAAATGCGCTACGTGCTTCTGGAATTACAGCTTATCAAAGAGCTGGGTTTCGGCCTCGATCTAGCAACATGTGTGGCAACAGGATCCCATGAGAATTTGATTTATGTATCCCCCAAATCAGGCCGTGCGGTGAGTGAAGATGCAGGGCGCCCGTATCATGATAAGTTATTGAAACTTCCGAGATTTTTCTTAAATGAGCCTGAGGCGTGCCAAAACGGGCAGGATATTCAAGCGGGACTTAAGCTTACTGGGTTTTTTCTGGCGCAAGGGTTGAAACATATTACAGAAAAGACATTGCCAGCCGCACGCGAGCGCTTTTGCGATATGGTGCGCTAACCCGCTAAAAAGGGCAGTTTTCCTTTGATTTTTTAGAATTTTGTTCGTATAACAGCGCCCATGGCTTCCAAAAAAACACCCGAAAAAGCAGATCATGTTATTGAGGTAAATTTTAACGAAGCGCTTTCTGAGCGCTACCTCTCCTATGCGATGTCCACGATCATGTCCCGTAGCTTGCCGGACGTGCGCGATGGTCTAAAACCGGTGCATCGCCGGCTGCTTTTCGCGATGCTGCAATTAAAACTTGATCCTTCCAGCGGCTTCAAAAAATGCGCACGTGTGGTGGGGGATGTTATTGGTAAATACCATCCGCATGGCGATGTAGCTGTATACGATGCCATGGTACGCCTAGCGCAGAGTTTCTCGCTGCGTTACCCATTAATTGAAGGGCAAGGGAATTTCGGTTCTATCGACGGTGATAATGCCGCCGCGATGCGTTACACAGAAGCAAGACTTACCGAGGTCGCCCTAGCACTGCTTAATGATATCGAAATGGATACGGTTGATTTTCGCCCAAATTATGATGGGTCAGAAGATGAACCCGTTGTGCTGCCTGCTGCATTTCCGCAATTGCTGGCAAACGGTTCCGAAGGGATAGCCGTAGGCATGGCAACTTCTGTGCCTCCGCACAATGTGGATGAAATTGCCAGTGCACTTCTACACTTGATTAAATTTCCAAACGCTTCAATCGCAACGCTAGTAAACTCTATTCAAGGCCCTGATTTTCCAACCGGTGGCGTGATTGTAGAGCCGCGCGAAAGCATTATTGAGAGCTATACAACGGGGCGTGGGTCGTTTCGCGTACGTGCGCGCTGGCAGAAAGAAGATTTAGGCCGCGGTCAATATCGCATCATCATTACTGAAATTCCGTATCAAGTGCAGAAGTCTCGCTTGATGGAAAAAATGGCCGAACTCTATAAGGCAAAAAAACTCGCGCTTTTAGGTGATTTGCGGGATGAATCAGCAGAAGATATTCGTATCGTGCTTGAGCCAAAAAGCAGCCGTGTCGATGAAAACATGCTGATGGAGTCGCTGTTCAAGCTGACTGAATTGGAAGTTCGTATTGGACTTAATATGAACGTACTTGAGGGCGGCATTACTCCAAAAGTGATGAATCTGCGCGAGGTGTTGCAATCCTTCCTGAATCACCGCCGTGATGTTCTGATTCGGCGCAGTAATTACCGCCTTAAGCAGATTGATCACCGCTTAGAAGTGCTTGAAGGCTTGTTAATAGCTTACCTTAATCTCGATGAGGTTATTCGCATTATCCGCGAAGAAGATGAGCCAAAGCCGGTCATGATTAAAAAATGGAAGCTCACAGACGTGCAGTGTGAAGCTATTTTGAATATGCGTTTGCGGAGCTTACGCCGCCTAGAAGAAATTCAAATTAAAGATGAGCACAAGAAATTATCGGAAGAAAAGAAAACGCTGAAAGCTTTGTTAAAAGACGAAGAGTTACAGTGGAATGCAATCGCCGAAGAAATCAAGGAAATGAAAAAAGCCTTTGGCAAATCCACGGCGCTAGGCAAACGTCGCACGGATTTTGGCGATGCACCGACGGATGTCGTTGTTTCGATTGAAGCGTTCGTCGAGAAAGAGCCAATCACAATTGTATGCTCACAAATGGGCTGGATTAAGGCACTTAAAGGTTACACGGATGCAAAAGATACACGTTACAAAGAGGGCGATTTGGAGCGTTTCATCGTAAAAGCGCATACCACGGACAAGCTGCATATTTTTGCTACCGATGGTAAATGCTTTACTCTTCCATGTAGCAAAATTCCGCAAGGTAAAGCATATGGGGAGCCCATTCGTCTGATGGTGGATATGGATACAAATGCCGATATTGCAGAACTTTTCATTCACGAAGGCGGAAAACGTTTGCTTGCTTCAACCACAGGCAAAGGCTTTATCATTGATGAGGCTGAATTAGTTGCTGAAAAGCGTACGGGTAAACAAGTAATGAGCTTGCCCGAAGGCGAAAAAGCCTTGCGCGCAGTACCAGCCGTCGGCGATAAAGTTGCAGTAGTGGGCACAAACCGAAAGTTGCTCGTATTCGATCTTTCGGAAGTGCCAGAAATGAAAAAAGGTCAGGGCGTTCAACTACAAAAATTCAAAGACGCTAAACTTTCTGATGTCAAAGTTTTCAAATCTGAGGAAGGACTAAGC
>CAYPXJ010000029.1:17707-21453 GCA_964414595.1 uncultured Rickettsiales bacterium | reverse complement strand
GTGTACCAACCGCCATTACAAAACGGCTATCCGTCACTTCGGAAAAGCTAGCCACAATACAAATGGCATCGTTGCCGTTGCCTGCCATATATCGAATGGTGTTATCGCTCATGAACCCTCACATGAAAGTCATTCTACCATGGAAATATGACCCTTTTGTGACAAGCGCGAAATCATATATACTTTAATTATCAAGAGGTTATCTTAACCTATCTTCGCCTCGGCCCACATAGCGTTGATAATGGCCAATCCATATTTTGCAATCCTGCAAGCGCTCCATAATATCGGATATAGCATCAAAACTTGCTTGCTCCTCTGCCAATTCTTGTTCCAATTCACTGCGTGGATCAGCGCGCGGATCTTCTTCTAAAATGCCTCCACTATTATCATCAAAATCCAGTTCAAATTCCGTTGGCTCTTCTATGTCCCGCAGCAACATATCAACATCAGCCTGGTGTACTTTCGGTGGCCCATCCCGCAATTCCTGCTGAATCGATTCTATGTTGTACATAAAGCCATTTTGCACTGTTTTTAATTGATCGCATGCGGCCTGAAAAGATGCGGATATTTCGCTTAGCTCATAATGAAGATTTTCTAGATGGGAAACACCCTGACGTTTGCAATAATCACCTACCAGAATGCCAATAACGCCCATAATCTCGCGGCGAAAATCCGGAACCGTCACGGCGTCCAAATTAAATTGATCGACAAATCTATAATAATGTTTATTCCGGAAAGAATCACCGTCACACAAAACACGGCACAGATCTTCTATGATAGTTTTCATGCTTATTTTCTGCTCGTAATCTTTATCAAGAGCGCGTGAGATTGATTGATCTGGCAACAATGTAAACATCTGTTCAATGGATTCTTCCATTTTTTGCTGCACCTTGGGGCTACGCAGCATATGGGGAATATTTTGATAATCCGAATTGGAAAGCCTGTGGTGTTGCAGCACAAGATGCGCCAAGCCTAAACCTGGGTTAGCGCGCTCCCCATTCGAAAAATATCCGCGCGCCGTTTCAAACATGCCAATAAATCGCGCCAGTTTAAAAGGATCAACGATTTGCTCTTCCCGATTAAAACTTCGCGCCCACTCAATCCAATGCAGATAATTGGAAAAAATTTCCCGCAGCGTTGTGTCAATTTCTTTGGCGTTTGCCATATTCCCTCTTGTCCCAAGAATACCGCAAAGAAATTAAAAAAACGTTAAATGGAGATTTCTAACCTATTGAAATTAAGTGAAATACGCCTGCAAAGGCTTCACTTTCAGGCCGCTGCCGCCTTCGCGTGCTACGCGGTGAATCGCCGTCACCAGCTCGCGCGCGCCGGCGATCGTCGTCGAATACGGAAGCTTTTGCAGCAGCGCCGTACGGCGAATCGAAAAACTATCGGCGATCGCTTTCGCGCCTTCCGTTGTATTGATGATCAGATCCACCTCGCCCGCTTTGATCATATCCACGATATGCGGGCTGCCCTCGAGCACTTTATTCACCGGCGCCACCGTCAACCCCGCCGCGTTCAGATACGATGCCGTACCTTGCGTCGCGATTAAGGTGAAACCAAGCGCGGTAAGTTTTTTGCTCAAAATCAGCGCCGTCGGTTTGTCTTCATCTTTCACCGAAATAAACGCTGTGCCCGAAAGTGGAATATCCATATTCGTCGCCATTTGCGCTTTCGCAAACGCGCTATCGAAACTCTCATCGAGCCCCATCACTTCGCCGGTCGATTTCATTTCCGGCCCCAAAATCACATCCACTCCCGGGAAGCGCGCAAATGGAAACACCGCTTCTTTCACCGCGACATGATTCAGTGTTTTTTCTTTCAGTGAAAATGATTTCAGCGTTTTCCCAAGCATCACTTTCGCTGCGATTTTTGCGACCGGCGTACCGGTTGCTTTCGCAACAAACGGCACCGTACGGCTCGAGCGCGGATTCACTTCCAAAATATAAATATCGCTGCCCTGAATCGCGAATTGAATATTCATAAGGCCGACAACACCAAGCGCGCGCGCGAGCACTTCGCTCTGGCGTTTGAGTTCGGCGATCATCTCCGTCGTCAGCGAATAGGGTGGCAGCGCACAGGCCGAATCGCCGGAGTGAATCCCCGCTTCTTCAATATGCTGCATCACACCGGCGACAAACACATCTTTGCCGTCCGCAATCACATCCACATCCACCTCTTCCGCATGCACAAGGAAGCTATCCAAGAGCAACGGGCCGTCCGCAAAAAACGCGCGCACTTCGGAAAGATAATTGAGCAACGTTTCCTGATCGTGAATAATCGCCATCGCGCGTCCACCAAGCACATAGGAAGGCCGCACCACAACGGGGAAACCAATTTCAGAAGCGCGGTCACGCACTTCCTGTTCGGTTTTACAAATATAATTTTTCGGCTGCTTCAATTTGCAATCCTGCAATAATTTTTGGAAGCGCTCACGATCTTCAGCAAGGTCGATCGAATCAAACGGCGTGCCGAGCAATTTATATCCCGCGCCTTCAATTTGCCGCGCGAGTTTCAGCGGCGTTTGCCCACCGAATTGCACATTCGCGCCAAGCAATTCACCTTTGCTCGATTCGACACGCATCACTTCCAAAACATCCTCCGCCGTCAGCGGCTCGAAATACAAGCGATCCGACGTATCGTAATCGGTGGAAACGGTTTCCGGATTGCAATTCACCATAATCGATTCGATACCGATTTCGCGCATCGCATAGGCCGCATGCACGCACGCGTAATCAAACTCCACGCCCTGACCAATACGGTTCGGGCCGGAGCCTAAAATCATGCCCTTCCTTTTATTCGAAGGAGCGGCTTCGCACTCGCTGCCGTGATACGTTGAATACATATACGGCGTCGCTGATTCAAATTCCGCCGCGCACGTATCGACGCGTTTATAGACCGGATGCACATTTTTCTTCGCGCGCAAATCACGAATATCTTTTTCCGTTTTGCCAGAAAGTTTCGCCAGCCGCGCATCCGAAAAACCTTTTTGCTTGAGGCGACGAAGCGCATCTGCGTCGCTCGGCACACCGTTTTCCATCACACGCTTTTCTTCAGCGATCAAATCTTCAATCTGCGCGAGGAACCACGGATCGTAATGCGTGATTTCATGAATTTCAGCGAGCGAAATATCCTGGCGGAACGCATCCGCGATCGCGCGCAAACGGTTCGGCGTCGCTTTTTTCAGATGCGCACGAATGCCGGTTTTATGCGTCAGCAATTCATCCAAACCGGTAAGCCCGTTTTCCATCGAACGCATCGCTTTTTGCAAACTTTCCTGGAACGTACCGCCAATCGCCATCACCTCGCCAACCGATTTCATCGCCGATGTGAGCAGCGGTTCGGTGCCGGGGAATTTTTCAAAATTGAAACGCGGAATTTTTACCACCACATAATCAATCGTCGGCTCAAAACTCGCCGGCGTCACCTTCGTGCAATCATTCTGAATTTCATCTAGCGTGTAGCCGACAGCAAGTTTCGCCGCGACTTTCGCAATCGGAAATCCGGTCGCTTTCGACGCCAGTGCGGAGGAACGCGACACGCGCGGATTCATCTCGATGAGCAACATCCGCCCATCTTTCGGATTGATAGCGAATTGCACGTTTGAGCCGCCCGTCTCCACGCCAATCTCGCGCAACACCGCAATCGAGGCGTCGCGCATAATTTGATATTCTTTATCGGTGAGCGTCAGCGCCGGCGCCACCGTAATCGAATCACCGGTATGCACGCCCATGGGGTCGATA
>CAYPXJ010000029.1:6536-17697 GCA_964414595.1 uncultured Rickettsiales bacterium | reverse complement strand
TATTTTCGATCGAACAAATGATGATGCAATTATCATTTTTATCGCGCACCACCTCCATCTCGTATTCTTTCCAGCCGAGAATCGATTCGTCGATTTGTACCTCGTGAATCGGCGATGCTTCGAGCCCGCTCTTCACGATCGCCTCGTATTCTTCCATCGTATTCGCAATGCCGCCGCCCGTACCACCGAGCGTAAATGACGGACGAATAATCGCCGGCAGACCAGTTTTTTTCACCGCCTCGCGCGCTTCTTCCAGCGTCGTCACCACCGCGTTGCGTGGCACTTCGAGGCCGATGCGTTTCATCGCCTCGTTGAACTTCTGACGATTCTCCGCCATCTCGATCGCTTCCACCTGCGCGCCGATAAGTTTCACATTATATTTCTTGAGCGTCCCTTGCCGATGCAATTCGAGCGCCGTATTGAGCGCCGTTTGTCCGCCCATCGTCGGCAGCACCGCATCCGGTTTTTCCTTGGCGATAATTTTTTCCACGAACGCGGGCGTGATGGGTTCAATATACGTCGCGTCGGCAAGTTCCGGATCGGTCATGATTGTCGCCGGGTTGGAATTGACGAGAATCACGCGATAGCCTTCCTCGCGCAGCGCTTTGCAGGCCTGCGTGCCGGAATAATCGAACTCGCACGCCTGGCCGATGACGATCGGCCCCGCGCCGATGATGAGAATGGATTTTATGTCAGTACGTTTAGGCATGTTCAGTTACCAGTGGTCGGTGATCAGTGGTCAGTTTTTGCTCCAAAGAGCGCGATAACCCATTAGCCATTTTTCCTATCTCAGAAATTTTCTCTAAAATAGGTTGTATTTCTTTTTTAGAAAGATAACCGAGAGATTCAGCGATAATAACCTGCGCCTCCAATTCATTTAACGAACCATAGGCTATAGAAAGAAAGCGTATAAATTCTTTCGTTGAATTTTTAGCACTGCCTTCGGCAATATTAGATACTACAGAAATTCCAGACCGGCGCAGTTGCTGCGTAAGACAATAGATTTCCTCTTTAGGAAATAATTTTGTCAGTTCATAAATGTCTTTGACAAGCTGCAAAGATTTTTGCCACACGGAGAGATCTTTATACGATTTTATCGACATATTATCTTTTTTCTCTGACCACTGAACTCTGATCACTGATCACTTTTATAAACTCCCCAAAAAATTGATGCGTATCGTGCGGGCCGGGCGATGCTTCCGGGTGGCCCTGCACCGAAAATGCCGGATATTTTTTCGATCGAATCCCCTGCACGGTTTTATCGAACAGCGAGCGGTGCGTCACTTCCACATCTTTCGGCAGATTTTTATCCGAAACGACAAAGCCGTGATTTTGCGAAGTGATGAATACTTTTTTCGTTTTCAAATCCTGAATCGGGTGATTTGCACCGCGATGGCCTTGATGCATTTTTTCGGTCTTCGCGCCGAGCGCCAAACCTAATAACTGATGGCCCAAACAAATGCCGAAAATCGGAATTTGTTTTTCCAGTAATTCTTTAATAATGGGGAGTGCATACTGACCCGTCGCCGCCGGATCGCCCGGACCGTTCGAGAGAAAAACACCTTCCGGCTTGAGGGCAAAAATTTCTTTCGCGCTCGTATCGGCAGGTACGACGGTCACGTGCGCATGTTCGGCAAGCAGGCGCAAAATATTACATTTCGCACCGTAATCAATCGCCACCACATGCGGGCCTTTGCCCTTATTTTTGCCGAAACCTTCGCCGAGCGCCCATGGCGTTTCCTTCCACTCGGCGGATTTTTTGCGCGTGACTTCTTTCGCGAGTTCCATGCCTTCCATATCCGGCGCAGATTTCAACTCGGCGAGTTTTTTCTTCACATCGAGTTTCGAAATATCGCCGTGAACAATCATCACATTCTGTACGCCGTTAGTACGCATCGCACGTGTCAGCGCCCGCGTATCCACGCCGCAAATACCGGTGAGTTTATTTTTCTTCAGCCACGTATCGAAATCGATATTGCTGCGGAAATTCGACGGCGCGGTGATACATTCGCGCAAAATCAGGCCGCGCGCGGCGGGCGCCTGCGCTTCGATATCTTCTTCGTTGCAGCCGACATTGCCGATATGCGGAAAGGTGAAAGTGATAATCTGCCCGGCGTAAGATGGGTCGGTAAGGATCTCCTGATAGCCGGTCATCGAGGTATTGAAGCAGATTTCGCCGATGGTTTCACCCTCCGCCCCCACGCCGCGGCCAAAAAAAACGGCCCCATCGGCCGTTATCAATGCCGCATTGGAGCCGTTCGGAGCCGTTGGCCCGGTGAGTTTCTTCGCAGGGTCCGCCATGTATTCCTTACCTTTAAGACAAACGCCGCAGTGTTTAATCCTTTATCTATCAGAATGCAAGTGCTAATCACATCTTATGTTTACAGGTATTATCACAGATATTGGAACGGTGATTCAAATCACAGGGACGACAACCGACAAACGCTTCCGCATCGCGACGAAACTGGCGAAAAAACATTTGGCGATGGGTGCTTCCGTGGCCTGTTCCGGCGCGTGTTTGACGGTCGTCAAAGCCGGTAAAGGCTGGTTTGAAGTCGAAGCCTCGCCGGAAACTTTACAGAAAACAACGACGAATAACTGGCGACCAACGACTAAAATCAATCTCGAACCTGCCTTGTGCGCCGGTGATGCGCTCGGCGGGCATATAGTTTCCGGCCATGTCGATGGGCTAGCGAAACTCGAATCGATCCAAAAATTCGGCAACGCTTACACGCTCACTTTCATCGCGCCGAAAACACTCGCCAAATTTATCGCGCCGAAAGGTTCGGTGACGCTCGACGGTGTTTCACTGACCGTAAATGACGTACGCGGCGCGCGCTTCACCGTTGCGATTATTCCGCACACCTGGAAGCACACCACGTTTTCGCTTTTGAAAAAGGGCGATCAGGTAAATCTGGAAATCGACATGCTGGCGCGCTATGTTGCCCGCCTAATTAAGCAATAATCATGAGCAAAATTTCCTCTATCGAATCCATCATCC
This sequence comes from uncultured Rickettsiales bacterium, assembly GCA_964414595.1. Taxonomy (GTDB): domain Bacteria; phylum Pseudomonadota; class Alphaproteobacteria; order Rickettsiales; family CAIJLX01; genus CAYPXJ01. The sequence goes on along the minus strand of CAYPXJ010000029.1, from coordinate 14,696 downwards.
GCGATGCCCGCAAAGGCAAAATGTTTATTCTCGTCGATGATGAGGATCGCGAAAACGAAGGCGATCTCGTCATCCCGGCGGAAAAAGCGAATGCCGCGGCAATTAATTTTATGGCCAAGCACGGGCGCGGACTCATCTGCCTCGCACTCGATAAACAGCGCGTTGAGCAACTTAAACTCCCGCTGATGAGCCAGCATAATCAAACGCGTCATACCACCGCGTTCACCATTTCCATCGAAGCACGTGAAGGCGTGACGACCGGCATTTCCGCCGGTGATCGCGCCCGCACGATTGCGGTCGCCATCGACCCGAAAAAATCCGCGCAGGATATTATTTCGCCTGGCCATGTGTTTCCGCTCGTGGCGCGCGAAGGTGGTGTGCTGGTGCGCGCTGGCCATACGGAAGCCGCGGTCGATATCGCACGGCTCGCTGGCCTCAATTCCAGCGGCGTGATTTGCGAAATCATGAAAGACGATGGCGAAATGGCGCGCCTGCCCGACCTGCTCACCTTCGCCAAAAAACACAAACTGAAAGTCGCTACGATTGCCGATCTCATCGCTTATCGCCGTCGCTCGGAAAAACTCATCAAGCGCGAAGTCGAAACGAAATTCAAAAGCAAATTCGGCGGCGAATTTCGCCTCGTCGTCTATGTGAACACGGTGGAATATGCCGAGCATATCGCACTGGTGAAGGGCAAAATCGACCCGAAAAAACCAACACTGGTGCGTATGCACGCCGTCGATCCGCTTTCCGATATTTTAGGCGATCTCGAATCGGGCAGCACCGGCACATTACACAAGGCGATGAAACGCATCGCCAAAAAAGGCAACGGGGTGATTGTGCTGCTGCGCCAATCCCGCCGCGATTCGCTTTCGGAAAAATTAAAGAAACGTCTCGGGCAACAAACCGCAGACGGTAAACAACTTCGCGATTACGGCGTCGGCGCACAGATTTTGCTCGATCTCGGCGTGAAAAAAATGACCTTACTGGCCCACGCCACGCCCGACCCGGTCGGCCTTGAGGGTTATGGCCTCACGATTACCAGCACTGAAAAGATTTAACGGAAATAATTAGAAAGCGCAGATAGAACCGCTCGCTTATTTTTCATAGCAATTGTCGGATGAAACTTCACCACAATCTCGCCGCGCTTTTTTCGCCAGGTTTTTTTGCCCCAGATTTCACCGGAATTGAGCGTCACGGGAATAATCGGCAATTGCAGTTCCTTCGCCAGCGCAAAAAATCCAGATTGAATTTTAAACGCTTCCCCGCGCAGTGTGCGCGTACCTTGTGGAAAAATCACGAACACTCGCGCGGGATCTTTTTCGAGTAATTTCTTCGCCTGCGTAAGTATCTGTTTCAGCGCTTGCGTCTTTCTGCCGCGATGAATCGCAATCACCGGCATTTTGGCCAGATACCAACCAAAAATCGGAATCCATAACAGCTCGCGTTTCAAAATAATCGTTGGCGCATCAAAGTGATAATAATAGAAAAATGTTTCCCACGCCGATTGATGTTCGCTCGCAATCACGCACGGCCCTTTGGGAATTTTTCCTTCCACCCGATAACGAATACCGCAAAAAATCCGCGCCAGAAAAAAGATGCCGCCGATCCAAAATTTCGGCAGCCACTTCACAAAACCCCACGGCAACAGCAGCGTCGGCAGCGCGAGTATGCCGAGCATGACTGTCCAAATAAGAAAGAAAATCTGAAAGAGAAGCGCACCCATATATACGCTCGCTAGGCTGCGCAAGATGCGATGCCGTTTTGAGCACCGAAGCGTAAGCGTACATAAAAGTACGTGCGCATCGGAGCGCAAAAACGGCAAGCAAGCTTGCCAGCATAGTAGAGCGTCACCATATCCAGCGCCGTGCCTGAACCGCCAAAAATTTATGATACTCCACCACCATCACGCGGCGCGCGTGCGTATCATAAATCCAGTGCGTATCGCCGAAGGGTGCGGCGCGCACAGGATGTGGCTCGATGAAAACATCGGGCAATTCATAACGAAATTCGGTGAGCGCACGCGGCAAGTGGTAATGCGCGGAAACCAAAATCAGCGAACGATAGCGGCGCTCTTTTACCCAGGTGGATGTTTCTTCGGCATTGCCCCAGGTCGTTTCCGCATAATGGCCTAACGTGATGGCGCTACCGTCCGCTTGCGGGTAACGCGTATTCGCCAGAATTTCTTCCAGCGTCGCCTTCTGGCCCACGCCGGAAATAAACAGGGCCGGCGCGCGGCCTTCGGTAAAAAGCCGCAAACCTTCATTCAGGCGCTCCGGCCCGCCGGTGAGCACCACGATAGCATCGGCGCGCACCGTCTCGGCGGTCGGTTCCTGTGGTATCTGGCTTAAAAACCAGAGAAACCCGATTCCCCAACACAGGCCCGCCACCACCACGAGCCATATCAACCACTTGACGATCCGTATCATTTGTTTGTACTTCGGTTCAACTTGGCATACTATAAAAGCCACGCACGGGGAAGCTTCATGATCTTAAGCTGCAGCAAATGTCAGACACAATTCATCATTCCGCCGGAAGCCATTGGCCCCCAAGGCCGCATGGTGCGTTGTGGCAGTTGCGCGCACACCTGGAAACAAATGCCGGAAGGCGCCAAACCGGAAGAGGCTGAGCAACCCGCATCCGCGCCCGCAGCAGCTGAGCCAGCACCAGCGCCTGCCGCCCCCACAGCAGAGCCTAAGCCAAAACCCAAAGCGCCGCCTGTGCCCGCGGTGCGTAAAAAAGTTGAAACGCCCATGGCGTTGAAAGCGGCCTGCCTCACCATGATACTGCCAACGATTGCTTTTGGTCTGATTGCGTTTGAACCCAAAATGCACACCAAAATGGCAGGCCTTTATAATACTCTCGGTTTCACGCGTACACACGGCGCTGCGCTCAAAGGCATTGAACTCGCCGCGGTGGAAGAGCGTGGGCAGGATTATGCCACCGGTATTAAAGGCGTGCTGATAAATGAGGCAGAAGAAGAAATTCCCGCGCCGCAAATTCATTTTTCTTTCATCAACTCCAAAACCGAATCGCGTTACCCGCACGAATTGACGCTGGAAACCGGCAAAGCCACGCTAGCGCCGGGCGAAACGTTCAATTTTGAACCCCGCATCGGCCCCATTCCGAAAAATTATGACGTAATTGTCATGGATATCGGTAGCGGGTGGGAACGCTGGCTTCGGAAATAACCTTTTACGGAATCGTATGTCTCAGAACGGTAATAACGGCGGCGATAAAAAGATTTTTGACATTACGCGCCTGCAAGAACGCGCCAGTCAAAACATTCAAAAACTTGAATCGCGCACAAAAATTTCTGTGATGTTTTCGGAAAACATCATCAAGTCACGCCTTGAAATGCTGGCCAAGGATATCGCGCATGATTACGCAAAAACCTCCGGCGATCTGCTGGTGATCTCGTTGATGAAGGGCTCGTTTATGTTTACCTCGGATTTGGTGCGCGCGCTGCATCGCCATAAGGTGAAATTGCAGCTCGATTTCATCACGCTCTCAAGCTACGGCAAACAAAAAGAATCCACCGGCCATGTCGTGATCCACAGCGATACGAAAGAAGAAATCGCGGGCCGCAAGGTGCTTATCGTCGATGATATTTTGGAATCCGGCCGCACGCTGGCTTATGCCAAAGATTTGGTGGCAAGCCGCGGCGCGCGCGATGTCAAAATCGCCGTGCTGATGGAAAAACCCGGCAAGCTCGCGCACCGCATCGTGCCGGACTATGTCGGATTTACGGTGCCGAACAAATTTGTCGTGGGATATGGTCTGGATTACGCGAATTACTACCGCGAATTGCCTTTCATCGCGGCCGTGCAGGAAGAAAATTAAAAATTAACGGTCTCGAGTTTTGCCGCTCGTGCGCTGTGTCGCATGGCCGGTTGCGCCAGCAAGACCATTGACAATATCCATCGCAGCAGAAGTCGCCTGACTCATTACATTACCAACCGTAATAAGGGTATTAACGAGCTGCTCCTGCGCTTTGCTTAGAGGATTGCCGTCGTGTGAAAATGCGCCGAGTGCAGAAGAGCGGCTATTGCCATCCAGTTGACCACCGACGGAAAAACTTGAGCTGTGTGCGACTTGAACCATAAAAACCTCATTTTGTGCCAGTATAGCGTGGAATGATTACCATTTCCTTAATTTTCATACTGCGCCCGAAATATGACAGAATGATGACAATTTGTAATATTGTTTTTCCGTTAAATATCAAATGGTTAGTGAATTTGTGCTGTGCCTAGTGCCTGGTGCTTAGGATAAAACTCGCTCGCTTGCGGCAGATAGGCAGATGTTCGAGAACCGGAACGGAGCGTACGTTTTTGTACGTGAGTACCGGAAGCGCAGAACATCAATCTAGATGCCCAAGCGAGTAGAGTTTAATTTTGTAGTGTGCGGGTGAGGACTTGTAGATCTTCGGCAAACGCCTTGTCAGCAAGAGAAAGCTCTTCCACTTTGCGAATGGCGTGCATCACGGTGGTGTGATCTTTACCGCCGAACTGCCTGCCGATCTCGGGCAGGCTGTGCGCGGTGAGTTTCTTCGCCAGATACATCGCAATCTGACGCGGACGCGCTACGGCGCGGGCGCGGCGCGCGGAATGCATGTCCGCCACGCGAATATTGCAATGTTCGGCGACACGCTTCTTGATATCGTCGATGGTAAGCATGCGCATTTTCGAACGCAGCAGATCGGAAAGAATTTCCTGCGTGCTTTCCAGCGTAATCGCGCGGCCGATAAGGCTTGAGTGCGCGAGCACCTTATTCAGTGCGCCTTCCAGCTCGCGCACGTTGGAAGTAATTTTGCCGGCGAGAAACTCGAGCACATCTTTCGGCACATCCACGCCCATCTGTTCGGCCTTCGCCTGCAGAATACCCAGGCGGAGCTCGAAAGTCGTGTTATTCACATCGGCTACGAGGCCCCAACCCAGGCGAGAGCGAACACGCTCTTCAATCCCCTCCAGGTCAGATGGTGAGCGATCACCGGAAATTATTAATTGTTTATTTTGGTCAATCAGCGCGTTGAACGTATGGAAAAATTCTTCCTGCGTCGAATCTTTGCCGCTGATAAATTGCACATCGTCAATAAGCAGCACATCCACGGAACGGAACTGCTCCTTAAACGTCATCACATCTTTATGGCGCAGCGCGTTGATGAACATATACATGAATTTTTCCGCCGAAAGATACACCACAATCCGGCTGGGATTATGCTTGCGAATATGCCAGGCGATCGCGTGCATCAAGTGCGTTTTGCCAAGTCCCACGCCGCCGTAAATAAACAGCGGGTTGGAGCCGGGATTCACCTTATCGCTTTCCGCGAGTTTCAGCGCCGCGGCATGCGCGAGTTCGTTGGGCTTACCCACCACGAAATTCTCAAACGTATAACGCGGGTCGAGCGGCGAGCTTAAATGCTGAATACGCGCGTAACTATCCGCAATAACGCTGGGTGATGTAATGCCTGCAGGCACATGCGAAACCGGGTTATTTTCTTCCGTCGCGAGTGTGAGCTGTGTTTCGTAAGTAGGCGTCACGTTGAGCTCCGATGCCATACGCACTTCCGAAGCGGGCACATTATCCGTCGTCAGCGAGCGCACGAGAATATCTACCGCATGCACACGCGCTTCCTCTTCGCGCCAGCAAACCAGAATCTGCTCGCGGTAATGCGATAAAATCCATTCGCGGATAAAGCGTGTCGGCGCAAATAGCGTCACTTGTCCATGGCTGTAGCTATCAAAACGCAAATGGCGCAGCCAGCTTTTGAAATTTGCTTCGCCGCACTGAAAGCGCAGGCGCGTCAGCACGCGTTCCCAGGCTTTTTGGTAAGCATCGAAAGGATGAAGATCGTTTTGAGGTAAAGCTTCGCGCATAAATCAGGCTTGTCTCCAAGGTAATAGGGCTTTCCAGCCATCTGCCTGATTCCGTGCGCCTCCTGGCGTGCCTTCAAAACCGTCAATAATGTTGTAGCAATGCGTGTAACCGAGCGCCAAGGCGGCGTGTGCCGCTTCGTGCGAGCGTGCGCCGCTGCGGCAAAGAAAGAGCGCGGGCGCGGCAGGTGCGGCGCGCGCGGTCAGCTCTTGCGCAAAGGCGTTATTCACCTGCATACCGGGTAGCGTTCGCCAGGAAATAAGTTGCACTTCCTTTTGAAGCGAGGAAAGATCGGCAATGCCGACCGTATTCCACTCTTCCGGCGTACGTACATCGATGAGGCTCGCGTTGGGTTCGGTGGATAAAATGGTCCAGGCGTCGTGTGCGGTAATGGCGTGAATTTTGGGCATGGAAGAGAAGCTCTCGCTCGTCTTTTTTACCGTCGCCATCATCGTGCGTTCTCACCTGGTTTAAGCTTCGCGTTACCGGGTGTGGATAAAACACCCGCTCTATTGCAGAAATACAGGGAAACCGCCAGTTGCAGCTCCCCGTAGCGCAACAAGAGAAAGCCAAAGTTACGCGAAAATAATCCCGCCGCAAGGTTTTTTTTTCGCACAGCGGTGTGGAGAATGATACCGCTTGTGAATTGATCAAGGCGCTGCCTAGCGTATTCCACAGTTTATCCACAGTTATTTTTTTTCATCCACAGTGTTTTGCACAGGTACTTATCCACCGGCTAACGACTATCGACTATCGACCCACAACTCTATATGGTTATTCCATGCGTTTTTTTACTTACGTTATCTTTTTCATCGCGCTTTGGTACATCTGGTCAGGTCACACAGAGCCGTTTTTCCTCATATGCGGCGCGGTTTCAATTATGCTGAGCCTTCTCATCTCGGCGCGTATGCAATTACTCGCCACACGGCGCGCGCATATGGCATTTGCTTATAAAATAATCCCCTATTCTCTTTGGCTGATGAAAGAAATTTTTCTCTCCGCCCTTACTGTCAGCAAAAAAGCATGGGAAGTCTCGCCGAAATTAACCCCCGGTTTTGCATGGATCGCGCCGCTATCGCAAAAAGAGGCGGGTTTGGTAGCGTTTGCTAACTCCATCACCTTAACACCCGGCACCATGACGGTGGATGCGCAGGAAGCGGCGGGCAACAAATCCGCCCGTTTGCGTATTCATGCGCTGCAGGCCAAAGATTTACCCGGCCTCGCCGGCAGCAATATGGATCGCCGTGTCATGGAGACATTCGAATGATGATCGCTTTGCTCAGCCTTACGTTGCTTTGCATGGCGCTTATGGTAATACGCGCGCTCAAAGGCCCAACGATTTTTGATCGCATTCTCGCTATCAACACATTTGGCACACTGACGGTGGTGCTCATCGCCGTGTATGGATGGATCGCAGGCGATACCGATACGTTTGATATTGCCCTGCTGTACGGGCTTATCAATTTCGTTTTAACCATCGGGCTGCTCAAATATTTTCGTTATCGCAACTTAAGTGACGGAGATCAGTAATGGATACCATCTCTTTTCTTGCTTATGTCTGCTTGGCGCTGGGTGGATTTTTTCTGCTTTCGGGTGTGGTAGGGATGCTGCGTTTTCCGAATTTCATCACACGTGTTCACGCCGCCGGCGTGGCCGATAGCGCGGGCGCTCCGCTGATATTGCTTGGCATAGCGTTATTGGTACCCGGCCTTTCCGGGCTCAAAATCGCTTTATTGGTTATTTTCATGGCCATTGCGGCGGCCACCGCCTGCCATGCACTGATGCAAGCCTCTCAGCATGAGGAAAAAGAATGACCACCTGGCCTCTCATTCTGTATGGCACGATGGGTTTGCTTGCGATGCTGCTGGCAGTAACACTCGGAGTGATTTTTTCACGTAATCTTCTTGTGACGGTAGGGCTGTTATCGATTTTCAGTTTGCTGATGTCATTGCTCTATCTTTTCATGGGTGCGCCGGATGTCGCCATGACAGAAGCGGCTGTCGGCGCGGGGATCTCCACATTGTTATTTCTCGGCGGGCTACTCGTCATCGGTGAAAAATCATCGCCAAAACGGCGCTTCTCGATAGGCGCAGCGGCCGTCTCCCTCCTCGCGGGCGCATTACTCCTCTACGTTGTTTCTGATACCGCGCCGTATGGAAGCGCACAAAGCCCGGCCAATCGCCATGTCGGCCCCGCCTATACAGCCAGCACTTACAACGATATGGGCGTAGAAAATGTCGTCACCGCCACACTCGCCAGCTACCGGGGTTACGATACGTATGGCGA
>CAYPXJ010000029.1:0-6526 GCA_964414595.1 uncultured Rickettsiales bacterium | reverse complement strand
ATTCTTACAGCCGTGCTAGCGGTCTATTTGCTCTTGGGTGCCGCCCGCTCGAAAAGGGCCTAATTTGCATTTATGAGAAAATTTGCTACTATCGCTGGGTTATTAACCACCTAACCTACGGGAGTTTTTCTATGATGAAGAAGCTTATTCCATTCGTAATGCTTGGTTTTGTAGCAGTGTTTGCGCAGGTTGATGCGGCGCAGGCGTGCGGTTGCCAGGCTTCCAAAAGCGGTTGCGTAAAAGGCAAATGCGTTTGCGCGAAAGGCAATACGAACCATGATGGCGGTGCAGCAAGCTGCGCTGGCAAAAAAGGTAAGCCGGGCGATCTCCATAACCCACGTGGTTAAGGGGCTAATAGCCTAGAAAAAAGAATGGCCCGGAAAACCGGGCCATTTTTTTTGCCCGCTATCCTGTAAAAGCATTTTTAATTTTGTCCGTATGCAAGGAGCGCACGGCGAGCCGCGACGCCGCAGAGGGCAAAATTCAAAGTGCGCTAATGATGCAGATCAGTAAAGGCGCGGTTAGAGCGGAAACTCGCCGGCCAACTCCAAATTTTAAGCAACGATTGGCGGAATGACACCGCCACAATTTCGGCACGGCCGACCAAATTTTCCAGCGGCACATAGCCCACCACTTCCAGCACACGGCTATCTTGCGAGCTATCGCGATTATCTCCCATGAAGAAATAATGGTCTGCCGGAACCGTATAGACCGGCGTATTATCCAGCGGCCCTTCTGGCATGGAATCCAGCACATCGTAGCTCACGCCGTTAGGCAACGTTTCCCGGTAGCGTGTGATGGCGATGGGCGTGCCGTCTGGCTGCTCCTGCTCAAAATCTTCCTGCTTCACGCGTGGCACCACCTGCCCGTTTATAGAGAGCACGCCTTCACGCACTTGAATGCGGTCGCCCGGCAGCCCTACCAGGCGCTTGATATAATCCGTGCGCGGATTCGTCGGCAGACGAAACACAATAATATCGCCGCGCTGGGGTTGATATTTTTCTGCATCACCGGGATAGATGCGGCCTTCAAAAAACTTCACACCGAACGGGAAGGAATAGCGGCTAAAACCATACGCATATTTCGAAACGAAAATATAATCGCCCACCAGCAGATTGGGAATCATCGAACCGGAAGGAATATGAAACGGCGCATAGGCCACAGACCGCACACTAAAAGGCAATACAAGCACCAGCAGCAGAAAAAACGTCCAGCTGTCATACCAGCGTTTTTTTCTGGCATGGCTTTGCTTTCGCGACGCAGATTTTTTGGAAGGAGACATAAATATTTACAATAAAACTGCGCTACTCGATCATGGCTGGCGGTTCCACATCGCGCTCGATTTTAATCGTCACGCGGCGATTCACAGCCTGGTTATCCGGCAGCGGCATACCGAGATTATCGCGGTTTGGTAGTTTTGGAAAAATATCGGCATAACCCGATGCTCTCAAACGTTTTGCATCGATACCTTCATCGATAAATAACCGCACCACATTCGTCGCGCGGTTGGCGGAAAGTTCCCAGTTGGAAGGATATTTCGGAGAGCGAATCGGGCTGTCGTCCGTGTGGCCTTCCACCGTAATATTATAATCATAATAGCGCGAATTGCCGACCATCGCGGCCATCTCTTTCAGCACCGCTTTGCCTTGTTCCGTCAGCTCTGCCGTGCCCGATTCATAAAAAGAACCGCTGCCCAGCTCCATAATCACGCCTTTTTCGGTTTCTTCCATCATAATATCTTTTTGCAATGGGTAGAGTGCGACAATACTATTCATCTGCGTAAACAGGCTTTGCTTCACGGCATTGCCCGCCATATCAATTTTATCGCCCATTTCGAGTTTGATATTCTCGCGCCGGCCGAACTGCCCGCGAATTTCTTCGGTCACGTCTTCCATGCTGGTTTTTGATTTCGGTGACGACATCGCCAAAAATATCGCGAAGAAACACAGCAGCAGCGTAATCATATCTGCGTAAGTGATCAGCCAATTATCAAGAACATCTTCCTGTACGCCCGCCTGGACGTGTTTCTTACCGAGCAGCGCCATAATTTTTATTCAGCTTATCCACGTCCTTATCGAGATCATAATGCAGGGACGGGTCGAGATAGCTATTGAGCTTATCCTGAATATAGCGCGGGCCTTTGCGCTCGGTGAGCATGCCAAGGCCTTCAGCCACCAGATAGTGGCGGAAGCGCAGCAGCTCTTGCTTGAAGAGAAGTTTCTCTGCCGCGGGCAGGAAGACAAGGCGCGCCGAAAGCACGCCGTAGAGTGTGGCAAGCAGCGCAATCGAAAGACCGCCGCCGATTTTGCTGATATCGCCCTGAATATTGCTGAGCATAATCACCATGCCCACCAGCGTTCCCACCATCCCGAATGCGGGCGCGGTGGAAGCCATATTTCTGAGAATCGTTACCGGCAAAATATTGCGCTGGTGATTAATTTCGATAGCGGTGCTCATCATTTCCACCACTTCCTTGGATTTATAATCGGTGGCCACGAGTTTCAGGCCGTAATGCATCAGCGGGTCATGCCCCAGATCATTTTCAAAATTTTCGATGCCCGGCAAACCCTTCGAACGCACCAGGAACGCAAGACCAACCATCTGCTCCACCTGGCTACGCAAATCTTCCGCGCCGTGCTTAGGCTTATGCACCATTTCGATAATCGCCATCAGCGCTTTGCTCACCTGCGGCGCGGGATAGCTCATAAACGCGTTGGCGAGCGAGCCGCCGACCACAATCAGCAAGCCGTCAAAATGTAAGAAGGTGGAATAGCTGTCGGTGCCGGTGATGATCGCCCCGACCACGATTCCGAACCCTGCTAATATGCCAAGAACTGCGCTGATATACATATCGCCTAATAATATGAATTATTTAGGTGAATACAATCAGATTCCACTAGCGGGCTTTACATGCGCAATTAAATATTTGATGGAGGCGTGTTACTGTGCGCGTTTGCGCCGTTCAGTGATTTACCGTTTATATCTTTTCCATTTATATGCGTATCGTTGGCATGGGGCCGCATCGTTTGTTTTTCGCGCGAGGCAATCGGCGTCGGCTTAGGAAGGGCAAAAGTATAATTTTCTTCCCGACGTATATCTTGATTGCGGAAGGTCCAGCATTCACCGGTTTCGGCGACGAACGTCACCCATTGCAAATCCCATTGCGGGCCGTAATCGATAATCGCAACGGCCCAGGCTTTTCCTTTCGGCGTAAGTAGCGGAAGCGGTGTGTGCAACTGGGTTATCATGGAAATTACTTTTGCAATTATTCTCTAAAGAAACGATGCTGCCCACGTTGAAATGATATAAAGTGCCCATAAATGGATGCGTCATGATGGAGTGAAGTATGGCTATCTTTTTATATGCAGGTTTGCTGTGCGCGATGTTTTTTGCCCTCACGGTAGGAACAATTCGTGCGCGCCGGCGTAATAAAACCGCGCTGGGCTTGGGTAACGCGCACGATTTACAAAAATGGATTCATGCGCATGGCAATTTCGCCGAATATACCACCTTCGTTATTCCGATTCTCGGCCTGTTGGAATTTGCCGATACGCCTCTCTGGTTTATTCATGCGATGGGTTCGCTATTTTTAGTGGGCCGCGTTTCCCACGCTTACAGCCTGCTTTGCGTCGAGCGCTATAAAAACGGCATGCTCGAAACCACGGTGCGTTTCCGCGTTATCGGCATGGCGTGCACGTTAATCGTCATCGGCAGTTGCGGGCTGGCGATGCTCTTGAAATATTTCGCATTTCTTTAATAGATATATCCTATCGCTACCCCAATAACAATCGATTATGCCTATCAGCCTTTTTTCCTTATGATACCGTAATAAGGAGAAATGTATGTACGTAGCGGCAAAGACGATGTCGTATGGCGCGATGCACCTGGTAATTGCTTTTTTGGTGGCCTATGCGGTGAGCGGAAGCCTGATTATTGCGGTGAGTATTTCACTGATAGAGCCGCTGGTGCAGACGGCGGCATTCTATGTACATGAACGCGCGTGGAGTAGAGTAAGGGTGATGTGATAGTTTTATTTACTTATGCTTTTTATTAAGTCAGTAACTGGCTTAATACTATAAGCTATTCCTATACCTGAATTCTCTCTGTAAAAATCTTTTGCTGAAGTTTCGATTCTTTTTATTTCTCCGGCCTGAGAAATGTAACCAGAAATAATACCTACTCTTTTTCTCTTTCTTTCGTAATGATCCCAGAAAATTACAGGACCTCCAGAAAACCCAGGATTATTATGGCCATCAAGATAAATAATCGGATCATCTATAGCTGAAAGAGTTGCTTTTTTTATAAATGGAAGTGGAAATCCTGCGTTGAAGGCCTGTGGTTTGTGATTAATTCCTCCCCCAAAATAGGGAAATCCCAAAAAATACATATCCTGGCCTAAAATTGTAGTTCCTGGAGATAAATTTGCTTGAGATTCATCCTTTGGAACCTGAATAGAAGTTTCTACTAATGCTAAATCCCTATCTCCTTCTTTATAAGGATGCCCTTCTACGTAGCGTACAATCACATCAAACTCTACCCACTTACCCTCTTTAAATACACAAAGATTGCTTTTCGTTCCATGGGGCATATTCTCTAAAACATGAGCGGCTGTAATAAAATGATACACTCCATTAACTGGGTAAATAAGCCCACTACCGCATGACTGTCCGTTAGGACTAATCGGAAATACTCTTTGAATTATTTCTGTTGTGGGAACTTGGATTGTCATACTGACTAGCTCCTATACTACGTCGCAAACGCTAAGCTCATTTCATTCGCTAAGCTTTTTGTCGAACAAGGCTTCTCACCCGCATCCCTAGCCATCTCGTCCTCACGCCGTTGGCGTGATGACAGATGGCGGTGACGGAGGGATTCGAACCCTCGATACGTCTTTACAAACGTATAACGGTTTAGCAAACCGCCGCCTTCAGCCTCTCGGCCACGTCACCGCAACGCGATATGCAAAGCATAGGCGTATCAAACGTCAAAGCGGGGGCAATCTAGCCAGCCGCCTGCCCCTTGGCAATACTAAATAGCCACGATGCCTAAATTCGCTACGTACAAACGAAAATGCCGGTTCCTGCGAACCGGCATTTGTCGCATTCTCGTAGAGAAATAGGCCTATGCGGCTTGTTTCTGACCCTGACGATGGCGGAAACGGTTACGATTCCGGCGGCGTTTGCGGGGATGGCCGTCACGCTGGCCTTCATGACGCTGACCTTGGCCCGCATGGCCGCGGCGGTCGTCATTGGCGGCGTTTGGATTGATAAGTCGCTCAATCGCGCGCCATTTCAGATTATCTTCGGGCGCAATCAAACTGAGTGCGGAACCTTCCGCGCCAGCACGTGCCGTGCGGCCGATGCGGTGGATATAATCTTCCGGCGCTTGCGGCAAATCGTAATTAATCACGTGTTCGATATGCGGAATATCCAGGCCGCGCGCGGCGATATCCGTCGCCACGAGAATGCGGTATTGCTTCTCACGGAAACCTTCAATCACGCGGTCGCGTTGACGCTGACGCAAATCGCCATGAATCGCATCCGCACTATGGTGCTGGCGCGAAAGACGTTGCGCGAGACGCTCAGCGCCCCATTTCGTTTTCACAAACACGATAATCGAACCGGTACGCGCATCGAGCTGTTTGGTCAGCTCGGCGTATTTCTGTTCCTGCGTCGTGCGTACAATTTCTTGCGTGATCTGCGTTTTCGCCTGATTGGCGGCGCCAATGGCAATCCGCTCGGGATTTTTCAAATAACGTTCCGAAAGTTTCAGAATCGCCTGCGGCAAGGTTGCCGAAAAGAGCAAAGTCTGACGCGTTTGCGGCACGAATTTCAGAATGCGATCAATCTGCACACCAAAACCCATATCCAGCATACGATCGGTTTCATCGAGCACCAAAATGCCCGCATCGTGCAGCAGCAAACTGCCGCGCTCGAGGTGGTCATTCACACGGCCCGGCGTACCCACGATCACGCGTGGACGCATGCGCAGTTGATTCAGCTGTTTGGGCATGGATTCACCGCCGATGAGCAGCGCGGTTTTAATTTGGCTGTGTCGGCCAAGCAGTTTTTCGAAAACTTCGGAAACCTGCGCCGCGAGTTCGCGTGTCGGTGTCAAAATCAGCGCCGAACCACGTGGCTGCGAAAGCAAGCGCGCGATAATCGGAATCGCAAACGCGCCGGTTTTGCCGGTGCCGGTTTGCGCGGTGCCGAGTACGTCGCGACCACCAAGAATCAGCGGAATGGTTTTTTCCTGAATCGGTGTCGGCGTGGTAAATTGCATTGCCGCCAGCGCATTATTCAGGGCTTGCGGTAAGTTAAAATCGGTAAATTGAACCATTAAAATTTCTCCTTAAATGGCATACATAAACGCATGCCGCACCATGCGGCATGTACGTAAAGAGTTTTTCCGCAGCACGCGGAACATCCTGAAAATCAGGAGAAACTCTTTGCCAAAGTAAGGGAAAATAACGAGGCTTTGCCCCGGCGAACCATATCAAAGAGTACTGAAACTCAGGGGTGACTAT
>CAYPXJ010000028.1:0-23378 GCA_964414595.1 uncultured Rickettsiales bacterium | reverse complement strand
TGGTGGGAGATCGGGAAAAATGTCTCAAAGCCGGGATGGATGAATATATCAGCAAACCTATTAACCCAGATTGGTTAATCGCGATCCTCCAAACATGGTTTATCCTGAGCGATCAGGCGGATGCCCTATCGACAGCCGCGAAAGAAATCTCTCCGGAATCGCCTTTGAGTACGCCTGTCGATCTCCAGCAGTTGCGTTTGTTTAGCGGTGGTGATCAGGCAGAAGAAAAAGCCTTAATAAATCTCTTTCTGGAACAGGCCGATCAAATCATTCAAAAACTGTCCGAATGCGTAGATACGGAAAAGCAATCAGAATGGAAAGCCGCTGCCCACAAATTCAAGGGCTCTTCTGGCAATTTTGGCGCCCGCCGCCTCTTTCATTTATGCAGACGGGCGGAAGCTCAGGCAAACGAACCGGAAGAAGATAAACGTGAAATGCTCTACGCTATTCAACAGGAACTTAACTATATAAAAACCTACATTGCTTCTATCTAACCGCTCAAAACTAGACGAAATTCTTGAAGTATGACATAAGCACGCCATGCAACCAGTACCGAAAAATCCTACACAAAGTGCGCATCCCTTAGTGGATCACCCGATCTTTACGCAAGATTTAGATTTTTGGAATAATTTTAGTAGCGCCCTTGTTCACAAGAATTATGCGCGCGGAGAAATGCTCGCTCATCATGGCGATGTTGCCGATAAAATATGGATCATACTATCCGGGTGGGTGAAGCTTGTTCGCCAAACGCCGGATGGGCGTGAAACGATTATTGGGCTATGCACCACCGATGATATTTTTGGCGAGGCGTCGCTTTTTCAACATGGGCATTATCCTTATTATGCAGAAATGCTGAGCGCTGGCCGGTGCGTTTCCATCCCCTCATCTGTTTTACGAGAGCTGGTGGATACAAGACCCTTGGCGGCCAAGAAAATCATGCAAATTCTAAACGAGCGTATTCAGCAGGCCCAGCTTAAACTCGAACATATTAATACACTTTCTGCGGCGCAGCGGCTTGCATGCTTTGTTCTTCGTCTTTGTAGAGGCCATTCGGAATCGCCTCACACCATTCATCTGCCTATCGATAAATATATTCTTGCTTCGTTTTTAGGTATGAAGCCGGAAACATTATCCCGCAGCTTTCAACAGCTAAAAGATCAAGAAATCGAAGTTCATGGAGATAGGTTGCTTGTCAAGAATGTAGCAAAGCTTCGCGATTTTGTTTGCAACCACTGTTCCGAATCCGGGATGTGCGACGCTTAGCGCGCTACCAACACATTGTTCAGTGCATGGGTCAATTCTGGCATATGCGGCGTATGCTGAAACCAGGATGGCAGCAATGTATAGCGAATTTCTGCCACAACACATCCAGCCACTTCTTCCGGCAGTAAGGATTGCACCCAACATACATCATTAGGGCTGCCAATAATAAGAAGCTGCTCATATTGTTTTTGCGCATAGGCCTGCCTTAGAAACTGCGCAAGCGCTTCTAAAGACTGCGGTGTTATGCTCTGGCCAATAGGAATCAAATCAGCCCCGCCATGTGCCAATTTCTCATAAAGCGCGATGCGGCCTTCGGCTGCGGCAACCACCCACATTTTTCCCGGTCCATGGCAATAGCCGGGGCAATTGCTGGTGCAATTACTAGCATCCACATTTTTCTTATGCGGTATGCAATGAAAAGGAGGAGTAGTTGCCGCAACCATAATGTATTTAGAAACGGTACGTTACGCCGGTACCAAAAATCCACGGATTGAGGTCAATATTCCCTCTAATTCCGCCGCCGTTCCATTTCGCATCTGCATCCACGAAGATTTTTTTCACATCCACGTTCCAGCCCCACTTGCCTTCAATCGGGATATCTACACCGGCCTGCAGTGCGTAACCAATATCGCTATCTACCTCAAGCGATTGCTGCGAACCCGCATCTTCATTGTAATACATCACATAGCTGAGACCCGCGCCCACATAAGGCTTGAAGGTTTCAAACTGGGTAAAGTGATATTGCACAGTAAGTGTTGGTGGTAAAACCCACGCAGAACCTACATCTACCGCACTGGTTGAAACCGAAGTTCCTTTTGCCTTAGCATCATGCTTGGCAGTTGCAAGAATGAGCTCCACTGCAATATTGGAATTGATGAAATAGCTGAAATCGAGTTCCGGCACGACTTCGTTTGAGAAGTCTGCCTTGCCACCGATAGGTGTAATCGTGCTGCTCTCATCAGGCACAATATCAATCGCGCGGAGACGCACCATCCAGTCGCCTGCTTGCGGCTTATTTGCCGCGAGTGAAGAAGTTGCTACTAACGCTATTGCGCTAGCAGTCAAGAGTGTCGAAAAGAAACGCATATAAAGCTCCAGGTTGTTAGTATCAGCGGTACGCTAGCGCTGCTGGAGGAGCCATTCCTTGACCCAGATCAATCTTCTTCGTCTTCGTGCAAAATACGGTGAGCCGCGCCATCCAGATCATCAAACTGATCGTTTTTCATCGCCCAAAAAAAAGCAATAAGGCCTAACATGCCAAGGGTTAACGCGATAGGAATAAGATACAAAAGAACGCTCATTTTACCTTCTTAGGTTCAGCCGCAGCGCGTTGCCAATTACCACTAAGGAAGAGCTGGACATAGCAATCGCCGCAATGAGTGGGGTTACATAGCCAGCTACCGCCAAAGGTATCGCCACAACATTATAAATAATAGCCAGCAGAAAGTTTTGCTTTACCAGCTTTTGCGAAAATTTAGCTATCTGCCAGGTCGCGATCACCGGATGGAGCTTCTTACCATGAAAAACAACGTCAGCGGCATTTTGTGCAATATCCATTGCGCTGGCGGGCGACATGGAAACATGCGCCGAGGCAAGCGACGGCGCATCGTTAAGCCCATCGCCCACCATCAGTAATTTTGCGCCTGTCGCTTTTATACTTTCTAAAACTTCACATTTTTGTACGGGCGTCAAATGCGCTTCGGCATGCACTATACCAAGCTGCGTTGCAATCGCTTCTACCGCTTCTTGTCTGTCGCCAGAAAGTAACCATGTTTGCAAACCCTCTTGCTGTAAACGTTTTTCAACAGAAATGGCATCTTCACGTAACGCATCGGCGAAAACAAAGCGTTGCGGTTTTTTACCTTCAACACGAAGCCATAGCTCAAGCATACCATCGTCATCTGATTCTTTGACGCCGCACCAATCCCGCCGCCCAAGACGAATGCGCTTACCCTTCACTATGCTTTCAAGCCCTTTGCCGGGCACCTCTTTTACTTTGAGTTTATAAGGTGTGGTCTTTACGGCACGGCTGATAGCCTGTGATAAAGGATGTTTACTTTGTATCGCGAGTCCACCAGCAAGCTTCATCATTTCGGCGGGGTATTTTCCTTGAAGTTCAGGCGTTCCCAGCGTGAGCGTTCCCGTTTTATCAAAGGCCACATGCGTAATTTCCGCCAGGCGTTCGAGCGCGCTGCCCGATTTAACTAAAATGCCTTGGCGCATTAACTTTCCTGTGGCCAGCACCTGCACAACCGGCACCGCAAGGCCTAATGCACAAGGGCAGGTAATAATAAGCACCGTCGCAGCGATAAGCAGCGCGGCCTGCCACTCGGCATGTCCCAGAAAAAACCACCCTAGAAAAGTGGCTGCCGCCAGCGCATGCACAACAGGCGTGTACCAGCCAGAAATTTTATCCGCGATCGTAACATAGCGTGCTTGCGATTGTTCCGCCGTCTCCATCAATCGAATAATTTCTGCGAGCAGCGAATTTTGGCCAGCCTTGGTCACACGAAAACGTATCGGCGCAGAAATATTGATCATACCGGCAAAAACGGTGCTGCCCTTGGTAATTTTCTGCGGCAGGGTTTCGCCGGTTATTAAACTTGTATCCACTTCGGAAACGCCTTCTAAAATAGTTCCATCTGCGCCTATTTTTTCGCCCGCTGCTACCAACAACATCATCCCCTCGCGAAGGGCAGAAAGTGGGATAACCTCGCGCTTACCCTTCGCATGGATGACGGTTGCAAAGCCTGTCATCATTTTAAGCAAATCATGCGCCGCCCCCCGCGCTTTACCGCGCGCACGCGCATCCAGATAGCGCCCGATAAGCAGGAAGAAAAGCAGCATCACGGCGGAATCAAAATAGGAATGTCGGCCATAGGTTGCCGTTTCAAAAAGGCTCATAAAGGTTGCTAAAATGACCGCGACTGAGATGGGAACATCCATGTTGGTGTGCCATTCTTTTAAGGCGCGCCAGGCAGAGCGATAAAAAGGTAAGCCGCAATAGGCGATCGCGGGGATGGCGATAAGCGCCTGAACCCAATGAAACAGGGTGCGTGTTCCAGCACCCATTTCCACACCGCTACTTGTCCAAAGCGGAATGGAAAAAAGCATCAAATTACCGCTCGCAAAACCCGCCACGGCCAGGCAGCGCAGCAAAAATTTTTCTTCCTTCTTTTCTTGCGTTTCCAACGTATTGGGATCGAAAGGCGACGCGCTATATCCCATGCTTTGAATAAGCTTCACCCAATTATTACCAAGGGTATCCGCGCCTTTCCATATAATTTTCAAACGCCGCGTTGTTAGATTGAGCCGAGCAGAAACGATGGGTTTTTGTTTTTTTAGCCCCGATTCAATAATCGCCACGCAGGAGGGGCAATGCATCCCTTCCACCAGTAAGTTTACACTTTTACTGCCGTTATCTTCTTGAACAACAAAATGGGATACGGAAATTTCATTCATGAATCACAAGCCGTGTGGACTGCTGATACGTTTTACCTTCTGCGGAATTATCCTCAGCTAAGGCAAAAATCTGCACCTCCCATAAGCCTGGCAGTGGAAAATTCACTTCAGCACTATAGTTACCTACCGTATCAAACTTCAATACCTGATTGAAATCATATCCTTGTTGCGTAGGGCGAAAAAAATTGGCTTTCACTTCTTTTAGCGCAACCGGCTGACCTGACTCGTTTTCGAGTGTGAAATATAGTTTCTTTCCTTCATGGCGTATATCCCCTTTCCAGCCCCGCGCCTCCTGCGCTTCCGCCGCGGCGATAGTTTTGTTGTAATTAAGACCCTTCTCATACGGGTGCGATACAACGGTGCCTGTATAGCTCCGCACCGCAATCGTCACCATAATACCATTCAGTATGGTAAGCCCCACAAAGAACATCACAAAATACCAGGGTATCCATTTATCGCTTTTGCGTTTGCTCATTTTTCCTCACGAATAAAAACTGTTTCGTCTTTTGCAACCGCACCCGTTTCAAGATCGGTAACGGTAAAGCTAATTTCCTGGCGCGCCACCTCGCTGACTGCCGCCGTTAAAAACACACGAAAATGCACCACACTATCTGCAAACACATAGAGCGCGTCGGGCGAAATTTCATGCGTACTCATCACTTTCACTTGCGCGCCATCCAGCCCTTCAAGCATCAGCTTATAGGCTTTATCTTCATGCGTTTTATTGAGAATGGCTATTTGATAGCCGTTGCGAATGCTGCCATCTGAAAGTCGAACTAGAAGAGGGTTGCGATCATGAATAACCGTTAAATCTACGGGCGAGCGCGTGAGGAGCGAATATAACATAACCCCACCGACAATCGCCATAATGCCCGCATACCACAAACTACGCGGGCGCAGCAGGCGGAAGTTTGCTTTCGCCCCCTCTTCTCTCGCACGCTCGGTATCATAGCGAATAAGCCCACCTGGAAGCCCAACCTTCTCCATCACGTTGTTACATGCGTCCACACATAACCCACAGGCGATGCACTCCATTTGCAAACCATTGCGAATATCAATACCCATCGGGCAAACCACCACACAAGAATCGCAATCAATACAGTGGCCTCTGCCTTCCCAGGGTTGGCCTGCTTTATGGTGTGCGCGTGGCTCACCGCGTTTTTCATCGTAGGCGATTATCAGCGTATCTTTATCAAACATGGCCGACTGAAAACGCGCATAGGGGCACATGTACGTGCACACCTGTTCACGCGCAAAACCCGCCATGACATAGGTGGATAAGGTAAGCCCCACAATCCACATGCCCACTTTCCATGGCACATCGAAATGCACAATTTGATCAGCAAGCGTAAGCGCGTCGTTAAAATAAAAAACCCATGCACCACCCGTGCAAAGCCCAATCAGAATCCAGATAAAATGCGTAAGAGATTTCTTACGGATTTTTTCAAACGTCCAAGGGGATTCATCCAATTTTTTCCGGGCGTTGCGGTCGCCTTGTACAATGCGTTCCACCCATACAAACAAATCCGTCCATACCGTTTGTGGGCATGCGTAGCCACACCACACACGGCCCAAAAGGCTGGTCGCAAAGAATAGCCCTACCGCCGCTAAAATCAAAAGACCGGTAATGTAATAAACTTCCTGCGGCCAGATTTCGATGCCAAAGAAATAGGCACGTGTATGTGCCAGATCAATGAGAATAGCTTGGTTGGGCGCATGGGGCCCGCGGTCCCACCGTATCCACGGCGCGAGATAATAAATACCAAGCAGCAGCACCATCGCCACCCACTTTAACTTGCGATAACGCCCCCAGACACGCCGCGGATAAATTTTTTTCTGGCTTGCGAAAAGTTGGATCGGCTCGTTCATTCGCCTCCGCCTAGCGAGTGCACATAAATCGCCAGCTGCTTAATGACTTCATCCGGCAGACGATGTTCCCACGTTGGCATCACGCCATGACGTGGATTACTCACTTGGCGCATGATGGCTTGCTTATCATGGCCATACAGCCAGATGGCATCTTTAAGATTCGGCGCACCAAACTCACGGTTGCCGCTTGCATTTGCCCCATGACAGGAAGCGCAATTATCTTTGAAAATAGCTGCGCCTTCTGTGCTATTTCCTTCCAAAACAAAATCGGCCACGGCGGCAATTTGCGCCTGCGTTAAAATACCATCCTTACCAAACGCCGGCATCATGCTCTGGCGGGTATCCGCATGGGTTGAGCGCACCCCAACTTTTAATGTGTGGTAAATATCATTTAGCGTTCCACCCCATAACCATTCATCATCGTTGAGGTTTGGATAACCTGCGCGCCCTTCTGCGCCTGTGCCGTGGCAAGCAGCGCAGTTTTCCTTAAACATGGTTTTTCCGCCCGCCGTTGCAAACGCATAAAGCTCGGGATCGTTCTGAATTTCCTGCAAAGATTTGTTGCTAATTTTTTCTAAAAAAGCGCCGCGGCGTTCGATAATCTCGGCTTGTTCGGCAGAAAGTTTTTTATATTGCGTCCAACCTTTCATGCCTTGCGTATTGCCAGAAAGGGTCGGCCACGCCGGATAGAGAACCCAATATCCAAACGCCCAAATACAAGTCAGGAAAAATACCCAAAGCCACCAGCGCGGTGCAGGGTTATTCAGTTCTTTCAGTCCATCCCATTCATGGCCCGTCGTTTCCACGCCGGAAATCGGATCTTTTTCTTTATTCTCCACGTCCATCTCCCTTCAAAGGAATATTAGCTTTGTCTTCAATCTGCGCTTTCTGGCTAGGGCGTAACACCGATCCAGCAATGCCTAGAAAGGCAAAAAAGAAGAATAACAGCGCGATCAGCGGTGCGTGCTCAGCCAGCCACTGCATTATTCCGCCTCCCGAGGCTGGTAATCTTTAAGTTCCGCAAACGTGCCGAGAGCTTGCAGATACGCAACGAGCGCATCCATTTCAGAGATGAAAAGTGGATCGCCATCGAAATCTCTTACATTTGCTTTGCTGTAGCGGGATGCCAGACCTTCCGCCTCACCAGACGGATTTGCCTGGTTGATACCATCGTAATAAGCCTTGCTTACCATTTCGTCTGTATACGGCACGCCCGTTGTACGCAGCGCCTGCATTTTATCATCAATGCCATAAAGTTTAGCACCGCGATGCTTGAGGAATTCGTAGGAAGGCATAATCGAGCCCGGCACCAAATCTCTCGGCTCCACCAAATGCGCTACATGCCATTCATCAGAATATTTCCCGCCGACACGCGCTAAATCCGGACCCGTACGTTTTGATCCCCAGACAAAGGGATGATCATACATACTTTCCGCCGCCAACGAATAATGACCGTAGCGCTCCACCTCGTCACGCAATGGTCGAATTTGCTGGCTGTGACAGGTGTTACATCCTTCACGAATATAAATATCCTGCCCCACAAGCTCGAGTGGTGTGTAAGGACGAACGCCCTTCACCGGCTCAATCGTGGTTTCGATGCGAAACAACGGCACAATTTCTATCAAGCCGCCAATCGCGACGACAATAACAATGCCGATCAGCAACCAAATGGAATTTTTCTCAAGCTTGGAATGCGACTCAAGCATAGGCCACCTCTTTTTTTACGGATTCTTTTTTAGCGTAGATGGTCTTCCAGCAATTATAGACCATGATAAGAACACCGATGAGATAAAGCAGACCGCCCAGCGCCCGAATCATATACATCGGGTGCATCGCCTCCACCGTTTCCACAAAGGAATATTCCAGGAAACCCATCTCATCATAGGCGCGCCACATCAATCCTTGCATAATGCCCGCCACCCACATCGAAGTGATGTAGAGCACAATGCCGATGGTGCCGATCCACAAATGAATATTCACCAGCCGCAGCGAATAAAGACTGTCACGTTTCCAAAGCACGGGCACCAGATGATAAATCGCACCAAAGCTAATAAATGCAACCCATCCCAACGCGCCGGAATGCACGTGACCGATTGTCCAATCCGTGTAATGGGAAAGAGAGTTAACCGCTTTAATCGACATCAGCGGCCCTTCAAACGTGCTCATGCCGTAAAAAGCCAATGCGATAATCATGAAACGTAATACGGGATCTTCGCGCAATTTATTCCAAGCACCGGATAGCGTCATGATTCCATTGATCATACCGCCCCAGCTTGGCATCCAAAGCATAATGGAAAAGGTCATACCAAGTGTTTGCGCCCAATCTGGCAGCGCGGTGTAATGCAAGTGGTGAGGCCCCGCCCATATATATATAAATATAAGCGACCAAAAATGCAGAATCGAAAGACGGTAGGAATAAACCGGGCGGCCTGCACGTTTGGGAATAAAATAATACATAATCCCCAGAAAGCCGGCGGTCAGGAAAAATCCAACCGCGTTATGCCCATACCACCACTGAATCAGAGCGGCTTGCACGCCACCCCACAACGGGTAACTTTTCGCCTGCGTCACCGAGATGGGAATAGTTACACCATTTACCAAATGCAGCACGGCCACCGTTACGATAAAAGCCAGATAAAACCAGTTCGCCACATATATATGCGGCTCCTGCCGGTTTTTTAGAGTCATCAGGAAAATAAGAAGATACGCCACCCAAACGAACGTGAGCCATAAATCCGCATACCATTCTGGCTCGGCGTATTCCTTACCTTGCGTTACGCCAAGCACATAACCTAAGGCAGCCATCACAATAAAAAACTGGTAACCCCAGAAAGTGAAATTCGCCAGACGGTCATTCCAAAGTCTGGTACGGCAGGTTCTTTGCACAACAAAGTAGCTCGTCGCAAAAAGCACGTTGCCGCCGAAGGCAAAAATTACTGCCGACGTATGCAGCGGACGCAAGCGCCCAAAATTTAGATACGGCTCGATGTTTAATGACGGAAAGGCCATTTGCAGCGCGATAAACAACCCTGCTGCCATGCCCACGACACCCCAAAAAATGGCGGCGACCGTAAAACGTTTTATAAGCTCATCATTATAAATAGGTATGGCCCGTTCCATGTTACCTCACTAGTTTTTCCGCCATGATTAAAAGCACAACGCCATTGACAGCCATCATGGCGCGGCCTGCCTTATTCATTGCGTGTTGCCATTTTTGCGTAATAATTTCTGCGCCGATACTGGCGGCGAGTAGCGCTGGAATTGTTCCTAATACAAAAAGCCACATGGCCACCATGGCCATAACGGGATTGGCCATCGTCGCGGCCATCATGAGTGCGGCGTAGATCAATCCACAGGGCATAAAGCCAAGCATCGCGCCGCGTAAAAAAGATGTTTTTCCGGTAAGGCGGAAAAGGGCATGTTTGCACTGGGGCAGGCTGCTGGCGATAAACATCAGACCCGCTGTTGCCAGCATAAAACCTGAAACCCACGGCCAATAGGGTGAGGCAGCAATCTGGCGTGAAAGCAAGGCGGCAAAAAAGCCCAGAAAACCATAAGTCGCCGCACGTCCAAGATGGTAGGGAAATTGCGTCATGCGTGAAAACTTGGAATTACACGCACCTGTTCCGCACATATTCTGGCATGCAACCACCGGGCCGCACATGCTCACGCAATGGATGAAGCCGCCGGTTAAGCCTGCCAAAAAAAAGGTAAGAAGCAGCGGCCCTTGAGCCGAAAACATACTCTCACAATGCGCTAGTAATAATTCCACGTAGATAACCTTGCGTGCCATCTTATCGGCATCGGCATGACGGTTATTGATTTAAGTCAAGAAGCGGAAATTATGATTTCAAAACTATCAGCGCCGTATCTGCGATAGCGTGCAGTTGTTTTCGATTGGCGCCACTCGCAGCCTGTACTGCCATACCCTGTAAAATAGTTGAGAAAAAACACGCCAGCTCATCCGGCTTGGTATGTTTTGGCAAATCGCCTTCTTTGCCTGCGCGCTTGAGACGTTTCAGCAATTCGTTTTCAATTTCTTTGCGGCGCTGGGTGAGTTCCAGCTTTATCGGCTCGGCGCTCTCACTACAGGAGAGCGCTCC
The DNA here is from genome assembly GCA_964414595.1 of uncultured Rickettsiales bacterium. Taxonomy (GTDB): domain Bacteria; phylum Pseudomonadota; class Alphaproteobacteria; order Rickettsiales; family CAIJLX01; genus CAYPXJ01. The sequence goes on along the minus strand of CAYPXJ010000028.1, from coordinate 12,681 downwards.
CTGCACAAACAAGCAACCCCGCGGCATGGACTCCTCCATGTGAGCATCAGCAACACCATATAAAAGTTGCTGTATTGCGTTGTGCGCATTTTTATTTTCCAGTGCAGACGTAATAAATTGGCGCGCACGAGCCGCGTATCGATCAAGCGCTTGGCGGAAAAGCTGCTCTTTATTTCCAAACGCCGCATAAAGGCTTGGACGGTTAATACCCATGGCTTTCGTGAGCGCAGGCATGGAAGCGCCCTCATAGCCCTTGCACCAAAAGACTTTCAGCGCGTTATCCAGCGCTTTTTCTGTAGCAAATGCACGGCGGCGACCCATCGTCGATTCTGTACCTTTCGGTATAATATTTCGGTTGACAGGGCACGGATATAGCCATATTTTACCGGTCATTACAATATATTTGTTTCGATAAAGGTAGGGATTACATGATGAGGTTTGGCGCATTGGTAACGCCGCGCCGGGTGGCGTTTGCCATGCTGTTCTTTGTGCTGGCGGCACTATCTATCTATTATATGAATGGCAGCGAAGCGGCCCCGGCTAAGTCGGAGGCTCCACAGGCCATTCCCGTGACAGTACAAACGCTTACTCTGCAAAAAGTGCGTCTCTGGTCTGAATTTTCGGGCCGTCTGCATGCCGTAGATGCGGCGGAAATTCGCCCGGAGGTAAGCGGCCGCATTACGGAAGTGCGCTTTCAGGATGGTCAGGATGTTCAAAAGGGCGATATTCTTTTCGTGATTGATCCGCGCCCTTATGAAGCTGCAGTTGCCAAAGCAGAGGCGAATCTTGCTTCGGCCAAAACGAATGCACAATATACCAAGCGCGAAATGGATCGGGCGTCGGAGATGGTAAAAACACAAGCCATTGCGCAGCGTGTTTATGATGAACGCGCTAACGCCCACCGCATCGCCACAGCTACTATTAAGGGAGCGGAAGCTGAACTCAAGCAAGCCAATCTTAATTTAGAATATGCGCATGTGAAGGCGCCGATTTCCGGGCGCGTTAGCCGTGCGGAAATTACGATAGGCAATTTGGTGCAGGCCGGCCCGGGCGCTCCCCTGCTCACCAGCATTGTTGCCAACGATACCATTTACGCCGATTTTGAAGTTGATGAACAAACCTATTTGCAAAGCATTCGCGCCAAAGCCAATGTTTCTGAGGAAGAGCGCCGCATTCCTGTGCAGCTCACGGTGCAAGGTGATCAGGAGCATGTGTATCATGGCACCATCGATAGTTTTGATAACCGCATCGACGTAGCCACCGGAACCATTCGTGCCCGTGCGAAATTTGAAAATCGTGATGGCGTATTGGTGCCGGGCATGTTTGTTTCTGTGAGTTTAGCAGGGGGCTCTGCTGAAGAAGCGCTGCTTATTCCCGAGCGCGCGCTGGGTTTTGATCAGAACAAAAAATTTGTTTATGTCGTCGGTGACGATAACAAAGTGGCTTACCGCGAAGTGCGGCTGGGCAAGCAAATAGATGCGCAGCGTGTGGTATTGAGTGGCGTGGTAGCGGGTGACCGCGTGGTGGTGGACGGCGTTCAGCATGTCCGCCCGGATGCCTTGGTTGCACCCACTGAATATGATCCCCATGCTGTGTCTAGTGCAGCGAAAGTCACCGCGAATAACTAAGAATTTTTATGAACCTTTCCCGCTTTTTTATCGACCGCCCGATTTTTGCCGGGGTGATATCGTTCATGATCTTTCTGGCGGGTTTGATCGCTTTATTCAAATTGCCAATTTCTGAATATCCAGAGGTCGTTCCGCCAACTGTGGTGGTGACAGCGCAATTCCCCGGCGCGAATCCAAAAGTTATTTCTGAAACCGTTGCCACACCACTTGAAGAGCAAATCAATGGCGTGGAAAACATGCTTTATATGTCTTCGCAAGCAACGACGGACGGCTTGCTCACGCTCACCGTTACTTTCAAGCTTGGCAGCGATGCAAATCTCGCGCAGCAGCTCGTGCAGAACCGGGTAAACCAGGCATTGCCTCGCCTTCCTGAGGTTACGCGTCAGCTTGGTGTTACCACGGTAAAAAGCTCGCCAGATCTCACGCTCGTAGTGCATTTGAAATCGCCGAACGAACGTTACGACGAACTGTATCTGCGCAATTACGCGCTGCTGAATGTGAAAGATCAGCTTTCTAAAATTGAAGGCGTAGGGAATGTGGAGCTGTTTGGTTCGGGTGATTACGCCATGCGTGTGTGGATTAACCCGCTGAAAATGGCTGAGCGTGGCATGACACCGCAGGAAGTCGTCAACGCAATTCGCCGCCAAAACGTGCAGGTCGCGGCGGGCGTGATTGGTGGTCCTCCTTATGATAAAGGCGTACAGCTTCAGCTTCCTATCAATGCGCAGGGTCGTTTACAAGACGCCGATGAATTCGGTGAAATTATTGTAAAGCGCGATGCGTCCGGTGTAATCACGCGCCTTAAAGATATTGCGCGAATTGAATTACAGGCGGCGCAGTATGGTTTGCGCTCCCTGCTTGATAACAAGCCTGCTGTTGCGATTGCTATTTTCCAAGCGCCGGGTTCTAACGCCATCGATATTTCTAACAATGCGCGTGCCACCATGGACGCGCTTAAGAAAAATTTTCCGGAAGATGTTGATTATTCCATCGTGTACGACCCAACGATTTTCGTGCGCGGTTCGATTGAAGCGGTGGTGCATACACTGATTGAAGCGCTGATTCTTGTGGTTCTGGTTGTCATTATCTTTTTGCAAACCTGGCGTGCGTCTATCATCCCGCTGCTTGCCGTACCAGTATCGATTGTCGGCACTTTCGCCGCCATGTATCTATTTGGCTTTTCGATTAACGCCCTATCGCTTTTCGGCCTTGTGCTTGCAATCGGCATCGTTGTGGACGATGCGATCGTGGTTGTAGAGAACGTTGAGCGTAATATCGAAAACGGACTCACGCCGCGTGAAGCTACTATTAAAGCGATGAGCGAAGTGACAAGCCCGATTATCGCGATCACGCTTGTACTCTGTGCCGTATTCATTCCTATCGCATTCATCAGCGGGCTCACGGGCCAGTTTTATCGCCAGTTTGCGCTCACCATCACTTTCTCTACGATTATTTCAGCTTTCAACTCTCTTACGCTCAGCCCCGCCCTTGCTGCCATGCTTCTGAAATCGCATCAGGAGCCGAAAGACAAACTCACACGCGTGATGGATCGTCTTTTTGGTTGGTTTTTCCGCTGGTTTAATGGTTTCTTCCATCGTAATTCAGAGCGTTACGGACGCGGAGTGAACAAAATTCTGGGCCGTAAAGCGGTTGCTATCGGCATTTATATCATTCTTCTTTTCTGCACCTATCTCGGCTTTAAGCAGGTGCCCCCAGGCTTTGTACCGACGCAGGATAAGCAATATCTGGTAAGCTTTGCGCAGTTGCCTGATGGCGCCACACTCGACCGTACCGAAAAAGTTATCCGCGCTATGTCTGATATCGCGCTTAAAGAGCCAGGTGTGGAAAGCGCCGTTGCATTCCCGGGTCTTTCTATCAATGGTTTTACCAATAGCGCGAGCGCAGGCATTGTATTTATCACGCTAGATCCCTTTGAAACGCGTAAGTCGGACGAACTTTCCGGCTTCACTATTTCACAAAAGCTACAGCAGAAATTTTTTGGGATTCAGGATGCGTTTGTTGCTGTATTCCCGCCACCGCCTGTGATTGGTCTGGGAACGATTGGTGGGTTCAAACTGCAAGTGCAGGATCGTACCGATATGGGTTACGAAGCGCTTGATGGCGCGATGAAAGCGGTGATCGCAAAAGCCTATCAGACTCCGGAACTCGCCGGTGTTTTCACCGGGTATAAAATCAACGTACCGCAACTTTATGCGGATTTGGATCGCACCAAAGCGATGCAGTTGGGTGTGGATGTGCAGGATGTATTCGATACCATGCAAATCTATCTTGGCTCGCTCTACATCAATGATTTCAATAAATTCGGCCGCACCTATCAGGTTATTGCGCAGGCGGATAAAGAATTCCGCTCCAAACCGGAAGATATTTTGAAACTGCAAACGCGCAACGTGGCCGGGCAAATGGTGCCCCTGGGTGCTGTGCTCAATATCAGCGATACCACGGGGCCTGAGAGCGCCACGCGCTACAATGCCTTCCGTTCAGCAGATCTAAATGGCGCTCCTGCGCCTGGTTTTTCCAGCGGTCAAGCACAGGCCGCTATCACCAAAATCCTCAACGAAACCTTGCCAAAAGGTATGTCATTTGAGTGGACAGAACTCACGTATCAGCAAATTCTTGCCGGCAATACCGCCATTTATATTTTCCCGATTTGCGTCTTGCTCGTGTTCCTCGTTTTGGCGGCGAAATATGAAAGTCTGTTTCTGCCGCTTGCCATTATTCTCATTGTGCCGATGTGCTTACTATCCGCTGTAGGTGGCGTGTGGCTTACGGGCGGCGATAATAATATCTTTACGCAGATTGGTCTGTTCGTGTTGGTGGGGCTCGCCTGTAAAAATGCGATCCTCATTGTGGAATTCGCGCATGAACTCGAAGTTCACCATGCGCGCAGTACTCTCGATGCCGCGATTGAAGCAGCGCGTATGCGCTTACGCCCCATCCTCATGACATCCTTTGCTTTCATCATGGGTGTGGTGCCATTGGTATTTTCTTCAGGTGCTGGCGCAGAAATGCGGCATGCAATGGGTATCGCGGTATTCTCTGGGATGTTAGGCGTAACCTTCTTCGGGCTATTTTTGACGCCGGTTTTCTATGTGCTGCTACGCACGCTTGAGAAGCTTCCTCAGCGCCTACAACAATATTAATAGAGTGAAATACTCGAAGCGTTCAGGTTACCTTCGCTAACGCCCAGCAACGTCACGCTGGAGCCATCGGCCATGGTGATATGTGCACCGTCTGCGCCGAAGGTAGTTGCTGCCAGCACATCCTGAACCGAGGCAAACGAGGTGTTAGAGAATTCCAGGCGATCCAAGCCAACTTGGAAATCGGTTACGATATCATCGCCACCGCCGGGCATAAAGCGCATCGCATCACTGCCCGCGCCGCCGGCCATAATATCATTACCTTTATCACCTGAAAGTGTATCATTGCCCTCACCGCCATAGAGATAATCATCATCTTGACCACCATTGAGAAGGTCGTTGCCGGCATCACCAAACACCGTATCACTACCGATATTACCATTCAGTGTATCCGCGCCCTGGCCTGCGCGAAGAATATCATCATCCCGCCCACCAAAAAGAATATCGCTACCCTGGTTGCCTTGCAGATAATCATTACCCATGTTGCCATTTACAACATCGTTATCCGAGCCCCCCAGAAGCTGATCGCGGCCACCGCCGCCGAAAAGCGCATCATCACCACTGTCGCCGGCGATCATTTCGTCGTCGTCCGCGCCAACAAATTGGTCTGCGCCAGCATAACCCAAGAATGCTTGTTTATAGAATATACTGGAGTCCGGGGTGACTTTCAGACCACTTAAGAAATTCTGTACCATTAGGGTGCGCTCGCCCACTTCCGGAACAACTGGCTGTTCTTCTTGCTCTTCGCTCGGAGGAGGCGTAACTGGCTCTTCCACTATTACAACCGGCGCCTGGCCTTCCAGTGTAATATCAAAATGTCCGGACTGGAAACCTTTCAGCAGAATTTTATCCGTGCCACCCTGCTTGGTGATCATCAGACCTTCGGCTTGCGCATTCATGTTGTAAACCGAAAGACCGGTATCCAAACTATATTGCGTACCGCTTACAAATTTTGCTTCGCCTTTAACGGTATCGATACCCACTTTAAGAATGTTACGGCCCGTATCTTCAACGATATCAATGCCATCGCCCACGGCAAACACATAAGTATCCAGACCGCTGCCACCCACCAGAATATCATTACCCGTGCCACCGTTCAGAATATCTGCACCAGCACCACCATTCACCACATCATTGCCTGCGTTACCATAAATCGTATCGTTGCCGCTGCCGCTTGCGAGAATATTATCCACCGTTGTGCCGGTCAGAATAATATTACCCTTCGCCAGCGTTGCATCTACGCCTTCAACGCTTACGAACATATCGTTATGCACGTCACCGCCTTTGGAAAGCGTACCGTTGAGATAGTGGCCCGTGTTGCCATTCAGATCGATGGTCATATTCTCTTCGCTGGTGAAAACCGCGACATCAAAACCATCACCGCCATCTAATGTATCGCCATATACAATGGCGTTACCGGCACCACCTGAACCACCGTAAAGCGTATCATTACCTGCGCCGCCAACCAGCCTGTCATTGCGACCGCTGCTAATATCGAATGCTTTCGCTGCTGCACTTGTTGCATTCCAGGTGCCCGGGGCCGGAACTAAATAATCGCCGGCAATATAATCATCACCTTCATAACCAAATAAATGGTCGGATGCGCCCGCGCCTACCATCGTGTTGTCGGTATTGTCGCCGTAAATACTATCGTTGGTGTTCCATCCTTCGTACACATATTCGATCGGAGCGGCCTGGCCATTTTCGCCTTTATTGCCGCTATACGTGTAACTTTGCATTTGATCCTGATTGAACCCGTTAAAGAACGAAAGGTCCATCGCGCCATCATCAAACACGTTATTTTGAATGATAATCTGTTTCGTAATATCTTTGGCAATATCAACATTGCTGAACAACCAGGGTGAATAGCGAATATCGGAAATCATCGAATCACCAAAATGGTTACTCGAAATACGCAGGCCCAGAAAATCATTGCCGTTTGGCATATTTGGATTATCGCCATAAAGGGCATAAGCCAAATCAATACCGTTACGGTTTTCGCTAAAATCATTGTTTTTGATTTCGCTGAATAGATTCGGTTTATCGCCGTATAAACTTACGCCATAGCGCAAATCGTTAAAGCTGTTATCGTCAATAATCAGATTCACGCTGCCCGTGAAGGTCATCACCCCTGTTGAATCCGAAAAATAATTATTCTGCGCGCCTTCGTCTGTGCCGTCGAGTTCGTTTTGATAAACCACCGCGTTGGTAATCACACGGCTTACATCAATAAGGCTATTGGTATCAGGAATAACAGCCCATGGCTTATCTACTGTGTAAACACCTGTTTGCGTGTTCACAGCGGTAACAATACGAACCTGTCCAAGGCCTTTGCCATCTTCTACCATCAGCGTCATGCCGACAGCTTCTGCGTCATGTGTGATGCCGGAAAGTGTGATCGTATTTGCCGTTGCGCCGACTATTTTCTGCGTATCGTTGCTGCGGAAATAAGCGCCTTCGTCAGAATGTTCCCAAAGAATTTGCTCGCTGGTGTTGTCACCCGCTTTATCCGACAAATTATAGGTTCGGTTGTGCGCAAGATAATGATTATTAGTGGCACCAAAATGCGGTTGGTCCACAAATAAAATTGCCTGAGCGAGATCGGAACCTTCTGCAACCGTGGCATAAGAATTGGTCATTGAAATTTCTCTCACGCCAAAGCCATGTATTGCGCCGCCGCTACCATTCCCAAGCACAGAAGTTAAGTTATCAATAAAAACCTGCTCAGAAGAACCAAGGAAAATACTTACACCACCGGAGTAACTTACATTCTCCAAGGTCAGATGTGTGTTGCCATGTAGATCAATACCGCTGGTGGTGCCGGAATCATTATAGGTATTGCCAGGCAGACCGCGATCCAGAATATCGACGTTTCGCAGCGTGTTGTTATCACCACTACGAAGATATACGGTGCGATCAATATTTTCACTACGCGTTGCATCAATCGTTAAATTTTCAATAATGAGATTATCAGGATAACCGACAATCATAAATTCGGTGCTGGTGTTTGCATCACCAAAATCTTCGCTAGCAATAATATTGGTCTTACCTACGCCGTCACCGGTTACTTTAATATTGCCATTCCAGATCTCCAGCGAATCGGAAATGACATAATTGCCTTCAGGAATATAGAGCGTTGCGCGCAATGCGGTATCACTGCTGCCGCCATTCGTCACCGCAAAAATGCGTGCATCATACAATGCTTTTTGAATTGCAGCGGTATCATCGGTTACGCCATCGCCCTTCGCGCCATAATCTTTCACGTTAAAGATTTTTGCGTTGTAGCTATCTGAAATATCTTTTTTGATTTCGAAAGTCAGCGCGTCGCTCCAGCCATGCGCGCCACCCTCACCATTTGTTACCAGCACTTGATATTCGCCAGTAGCCAAATTATCCGGCACTTTAAAATCCACGCGGTAGGGATTCACATCGGTTTCTGTAACCTGATATTCATTGCCGCGTGCATCACGAATCACCACCTGCACATCGTTTTCATGGCCTTCGAAAGCAAGATTGCGGCCGAAAATGGCCGTTTCTTTTCCTGCTACAACTTCATCTGGCCCAACCCACCATGCTTCCGCCTGGTTCACATAAATGGCATCGCTTCTGCCGGTGCTATTTTCTACGCTAATGGAATAAACGGTATCTTGCGGAAGGCCTGCGGGTAGGCGAAGCGTCGCCATATCATTATCAAGTTCGAGTACATCCGCGCGCAGTGTAACGGTATTGCCTGCATCATTGGTTGCTGAAATAAAAAATTTTGTGTCGCTGCCGTAATCTGTGCCGGTGTTGTTGGAAAATTTCCAACCCGTGAGCACAATGGCTTCGCTTGTGTCTGCACTATGCGTCCAGTTACTAATAACAGGAAGTGCGTTTGTTTGATTTATGGCCATATTTCCCTCCGCTCCCCAGCGTATAGAAATTGAGTTATCATACACGAATATTAACTACTTATTAATAAACTTAACACGAACTCGCGATTTTATCAATAAATTATCGATTAATTTACTAATATAAGGTTAATTTATCTTTTGCTTTTACGAAAAATGAATGAATTGTATATAGAACAATAGGTTATCTATTGGCCGCGCGATTGCTGGCTCGCGGGTCTGAGGTGGGAGGCGTTTCATTGAGTGTCACCGGCTCGGGCACCCCGGTTACGTTTTCCTGTTGAAATTCAATCGGTTGAGCTTCTGGGTCTTTTTTATCGTCCCGGCGCTGCACATAAAGGTCTAGCGCAGTCTTGCCCGCTTCTTCGTCCTGGAATTGCCACAAACCTTCCAGGGCGCCCTCCATTATCATGGAATAGACGGCCGTTTCGATGGCTTGACGCACACCCAGCTGCACTGGCTCATTTAGGCTGAAACCAGCTTCTGCCTGTAAAAGATGATCCACGCTTACATATTTCAGCACATTGGCATCCACCAACGTGGAGAAAATTGTTTTCGAACTCGTAACGGAAAGCAGCACTTTTCCGGTTTGTACATTCACTGCGCGCAAATACACCGTTACCTGATCGCGATGATAGCGTGTACTTCCGCTAACACCGAGCACTGCCGCACCTGCCCCGCCGGTAATAATATTCGAATCATACGAAACAATGCCGCCCTGAATCATCATTCCTCCGTATAAGAGTGGTGGCAAGTCGGGCAGTTTTTTTCCATCTTTACCTAAATATTGATCACGCGTGAGCTTGATAATCTGGCGCTCCTGCAATAAATCTTTCAGGCTGCCACGTTCCACTACGCTGAACCATTGTTTGCGCCCTGCATCAACGAGCGCTTTAATCAAAATGGAATAACCACCCTTGGTAACGGCGCTGGAATATTCGGTGTATTGCCCATTATTTTTGAACTGACCCGTTTGATCCATAAAATCATACACGACAACAGGCACAGGCTGGGCTGGCGCCGGCAGTTCGAGCAAAATTTTTCCGGCGCGCGTTTGGTCCGTTACGCGCGCTTCTTCTACCAGCGCGTTTTCATACAGCGAGCTTGGTGTACAAGAAGCAAGAAGAAATGCCGACATGATGATCGGCAGCAAAAAAAATCGCATAAATGACCGTCTAAATATCCGGGATGGTGATAACGGTGCTGCCATTGGTTGGGTTCGTGATATTGATAATCACGTTACCACCGGTGCGTTCAAAACCAATGCTGCTGCCTCCGCCTAAATCATAAAAACCTGATGCAGCGTCGCTTTGAAAAATATCCTGATAAATTTTATTGCTGATCTGACTTTGCAGCGATTGCTGAATTAAGCGGGCGGGATCAGCAACTGGAGTTTGCGGCAATGCCGCCACGGGTTTGTCCACACTGTTCATGAGTGTTGCGGTGCCTGCCGGGTTTGCGCCAGGAAACAACGCTGCGTTCTGGCCTTGAAAAACGAGTGGGCTGGCATGCGCTTGTGCCATGCAGAGAAAACTCAGAGAGATAAGCCATTTTTTTAACATGATAAACCTATGCTACGGCGCTGATATAGAATCATTATTATATTCTGGCAAGTTTATTCCGGCTGAACCTGCTCAATATAGGTGCCGGTTTGGTCTTGCTGAATCTTGATTTTCGTGTTGTGCGTACCTTCCTGAATTTCTTCAGAGGAATTATGGTTTCCATGCTGTTCTAATTGCATGTGATTTTCTTCACCACGCTGTACGACTTTGGAATTATTTTTAGGGCCTTTTTGTTGGATAATAACCGTGTTGCCACCTGCTTTCTTGATGGCTGCGTTGGCCCTCGCGGGTTCGCTGATCAAAGGGTTAGATAATATATCTGATTGATAATCGCCGTTTTCGGTATCCGCATTTTCAAATGCAGGATCTACCACAAGCCCTTGAGAAACCGCCTCTTGTGATACTTGTGGTATCACAAGCTCCTGCGCAAAAGAAGAGGAAGCGCCGAGCGCTGCAAGAAGCATATATCCTGCTCGCTTCATGCGCTTCCTCTTTCCCATCACGTTAGTTCTGCGTGATAGAGATGCCGCCACCTGTACCGCTTTGATTTACGGTCATGGTGTTCGCAAATCCACCTTGCGTTACGCTAATCGCGCCGTCTGAACCAGTTTGGTTCAGATAAACACTGCCTTCTTCACCCACTTGTGTAACCATGGCTTCGTTGCCTGAGCCCTCTTGGTTGTTGACAAGGCTGTTGCTAATACCGCCTTGGGTAGCAACCAGGCTGTTCAATGTGCCATATTGGAAGCTAGTAGCGTAGTTGTTGGTACCAGCATCGCTAATCGAAGCGGAGTGGCCTTGGCCTTCCTGCAACAAATACACATAGCCATTATAACCGGTTTGGTTAATGGTGGCTGAGTTGAAACTAGAGCTGGTGTCAAAGCTACCCTGAAGAATCAGGCCGCGGTTGCCGGAATTATATTGGTTGATCGTTGCCGTATCGCCCGTGCCGTATTGCCATACGTAATTGCTGTTATCGTTGCCACCTTGATAAAGGTAAGCGGCTTCATAACCCAGATCGCCGTTATTCACTTGCTGAACATAGGTTTCGTTGCCATTACCAAGTTGGAATACGGAAGCGTAATTCAGGTTCGAAAGCTGATAAACTTCTGCGAAGTTACCGCCATTGCCTTCAATTTGCTCCTGGCCGATTTGACCTTCCGAAATGCCGCCCACTTGCGTGATGTACGCGTAATCGGAATCACCGTGTTGTTCGAGTACAGCGGTAGCGCCCGTGCTTGGGCTGCTTTCGTTAATACCCTGATAAATGCGCGCAAAGCTGTTTGAACCAACTTGCAGAATCGGAGCTTCTTCCGTACCCGCTACGTTGCCGGATCCATATTGAATGAATTCAGCCTGATTATTTACCGTGCCTGCTTGCTCGATATAGATCGAGTTACTATCCGCAAGCGCCTGATGTGCGCTGAGCGAAAGCAAAATAGCCGTCGTTGTTAGCAATTTTTTCATAATTACTCCGTGTGAAAAGTTAGGTAAACCACAATTACCCGGCCGCGTTTTACAACCGCCGTAGGGTTGCTGTCCAGCTTATTTGCAAGGCTCTACTTGCCCTTTCATGCAGGCTTCCCTACGCTATCTTTATGTTTGGAAAAACTCGTTCAAAAGCACCCCTCACCCATACCATCGAAATCGAAGGCATATCGATTGAAGTTAAGCGCAAAAAGATCAGAAGTTTACGCTTAACTATTCATCCGCCAGGAAGTGTGAGAATTTCAGTTCCGCTGCGCGCGCGAGAAGAATATATACGGCGTTTTGTGATTTCTAAAATGGAGTGGATTCGACGCACGCAGAAAAAATTTGCCTCTTATCCCACCCCCATCAAGCACGAATATCTTAGCGGCGAAACCCACATGCTCTGGGGTGAGCCGCGTGTGCTGCGCATTGTGCATGAAGCCCTGCCAAATGACGATCATAGTGTGACGATTCGTGTGCCACATGGCGCTTCCAAAACAATGCGCAAACAAAAACTTCAGGCGTGGTATCGTAAAGAAATGGCCGCGATAGTGCCACCGCTTATACAAAAATGGGAAGCGATTATTGATGTTTCCATCACGCGTTGGACATCACGCCAGATGAAAACACGTTGGGGCAGTTGCAATATTCGTGCGCGTCGCATCACGCTGAATCTGGAACTCGCAAAAATGCCAAAAGCTTGTTTGGAATATATTATTGTGCATGAGCTGGTGCATTTGCTCGAGCGTTATCACAATAAGCGTTTCTATAGCTTTATGGATCGCTTCATGCCCGAGTGGCGAGACTATCGCACCTTATTGCATCGCCATTCCATCGGCCGCGAAGATTAAGGATTCGCAGCTAGTATAGGGCCCGCAAATTGCGCCCGTGCACCATCTATGATCGAAGCACCAAAAGGCTTTCGTTGATGTTTAGGCAAGGCATTCCAGGGAATGGAGGGCTGCGTATGATG